>CAYFVX010000263.1:0-6209 GCA_964346425.1 uncultured Chloroflexaceae bacterium
GCTTATGGGGGTTTGGCACCGCCAAACCCCTACCTGATGACCAATCCCCCCTTTACCATCAGAGTCATAGAGTCCGTGGGGACTCTGTTGGGAAACCCTATCTCCTGTCCATACCTTACTCGCCACTCATCACTGGTATCATCCCCGTTTCTCCACCTGCCGCAACACCTCAACTAGCTCTTCAATGCGAAATGGCTTGCCAATATAACTATCCATGCCAGCCGCAAAACAGCGGTCGCGGTCTTCCTGCAACGCATGCGCAGTCATCGCAATAATCCAGGGCTGCAACTCGTCCGGCAGATTGCCGCGGATATATTGGGTTGTCTCCAGCCCATCCATCTCTGGCATCTGCACATCCATCAGGATAACATCATAGTGCTGCTGTTCCAAAGCGGCCAGCACCTCCAGCCCATCGGAAGCCACATCTGCGCGGTAGCCCAGCCGGTCCAGCAACCGCAAGGCAACCTTCTGGTTAATAATATTATCTTCCGCCAGCAAAAGACGCAACGGGTGATTTTCGCCCATTTGCCGATCAATATCATCCCACATGGTGGATTGTTTTGTTGCATCGGATGTGGGTTTCCTGGCGGGTTCTTTGAACATGCTCACCAGCGTCGTGTGTAACGCGGCCGGGCGTATTGGCTTGACCAGCACCGCAGCAACCTCATTGGACATATTGCGCCCGACCATGCTGCGCGAGGCAAATGAGGTATACAACACGCTCCGTGGTTGACCATGCGGGCACCGCTGCTGTATCTCGCGAGCCAGCGTCAGTCCATCCATATCCGGCAGGTGAAAATCCAGCACTGCAATATCACAACGTTGCTGTTGCTGTTGCTGTTGCTGTTGCTGTTGCTTTTCGAGAGCGTGCAATGCCTCCTGCGCAGAAGCAACAACCAGCGCATGCATGCCCCACCGTGCAAGATAGCGCGTCAGCAACGTGCGATTGAGCGGATGGGCTTCCACCACCAGCACATGTTTGCCCTGCAAATACGGCTGCTGTTCATCCAGAAAGGGACGGGTTTTCAATATGGGTGGGCAAAAAGTGCCAACCACGACAATGGTCACGTGAAACGTTGTCCCCTTACCCACCTCACTCTCCACCCAGATCGTCCCGCCCAGCATCTCGGCCAGTCGCTTGCTGATGGCAAGCCCCAGTCCCGTGCCGCCATATTTGCGCGTGGTTGAGGAGTCGAGCTGGCTAAACAATTGAAACAACCGTGGCAGGCGGTCCTCCGCAATGCCTATCCCCGTATCACGCACGCTGATGTGCAGCGTAAAGGGGTCGGTTGAAATGGCAACCGATTCCTGGGACTGGGGCTGTGAGCGGGCATGGGATTGGGTTACATCATCGAGTGGCGATGCCGGCGGTGGCCCTTGCTTGACCGTGACCACAATCTCCCCCTCCTCCGTAAACTTGACCGCATTGCTGAGCAGATTGACCAGGATTTGCCGAATACGGGTGATGTCGCTCACCAGACTGGTGGGAACGTGCGCGTCTATCATATACACCAGTTCGACTTCTTTTTCAGAGGCTTTGGAAGCTATCAAGTCGAGGGCTTCTTCGATGCAATCATACAGGTCAAACGGGCAATGCTCAATATCCAGCTTGCCGGCCTCTATCTTGGAGAGGTCAAGAATATCATTGATCAGCGTCAGCAGAGCCTCGCTACTCAGCCGCACGGTTTCCACATAGTCATACTGCTCGGTCGTCAGGCGGGTATCCATCAGCAGGTTGGTCATGCCAATAACCGCATTGATCGGCGTGCGGATTTCGTGGCTCATATTTGCCAGAAACTGCGATTTTGCATAGGTAGCGGCTTCCGCTTTCTGGCGGGCGCGTTGCAGCTCTTCTTCGGCAAGTTTGCGCTCGGTGATATTCTCGTGCGCTACCACCGCCCGTACCGGTCCATTATCCATCAGACGGGTGACGCGGGCAATAAACCAGCGTTTTTGCGTGGGCGAATGGCAGGGATATTCCAGTGCAAACTGTTTCACCTCACCGTTGAGCACGGCACGGATGCCCTCTGCAAAAGGATCGGCCTCTTCACTCTGTGCGCCACAGGAAGAATCACACACACTAAGATAGTTGGCACCATCGGCAACATTGGCATCCACCGGCGGATTCTCATCGGCAAACTGGTTCCAGGCGCGATTCACCGCCACGATAGTCCCATTTGCATCCAGCACGGCAATGTGCGAGGTGAGCGAATCGAGAATAGTGCAGGCAAACCGTTCGGAATCATAGAGTGCCGTCTGGCTCTGTAGGAGTGCCTGTTCCGCCTGCTCCCGTCGGGCAAGTTCTTCGCGAAACTGGTTGATCTGCGCCACGAGTTGCTGCTCCTGTTGCTGTTCTACCTGCTTGCGCAATGTAATATCTTGCAAGGATACCATGTAGGAGAGGCTGCCTTCCCATTCCACCTCGGCGACATGGATTTCTACCACGCGGGGTGAGCGATGCCGCGCAAGCACGTCCAGTTCAGCTTTTGTCTCGAGCACGACTGGTATGCCCATCTCCATCCCCAGTATGTCCTGCACCGATTTCCCAAATAGCTCTTCCACCGCAGGGTTGGCAAACGCGACAACTCCCTCACAAATCACCATCACTGGCTCATCCATCCGCTCAATCATCGTGCGAAAGTTCTCATTTGTGATAGCTGTCTGCTCTGCCGGTTGGGGATGAAGCAGCGAGAATACCGACGGTGCATGCTCGGCCAGCAACGTTTCAAGTTCGACAATACGTTTCCTCAACGTGTTGTTTTCCTTCTGGACGGCGATGTGTTCATTTTGTAACGCGCGATATTGTTCCTCTGACACCATAAATGTAGACTTCCTTACCATAACGCTTGTACAGGAGCAGACACACGCAACGGACACCTCCTATAAACGTGCCAAAGTGACCCAGGCTTCACCTGCATCAGGAAAGCGCGGGGATTCTCCGTTTTTCTCTATACTAATAGTATAACGCTTTCATTGATAGATTGGGAATGTTCATCTATTTCTGCAAACCTCTCTCTGGGAATCATAGCACAAAAAAAGGAACTGCACCGCTTGTTTGTGGTTCCTCCCTATTTATCCATAGTTGGCATCAATTGCCTGCGGCAGGTGTCCGCTGCTTGTCCACGGACCCCGGTCCATCGGCTACGATACCTCTTTGAACACCCCGCTTGCATACTTCTCCCACCATTCTTCACAAGTTCTGCAATGTTCTCCCCAAAAAACTGGAACGTTTCTCCCCCTGGTCTCTACTATTTCCCCTCTTCCAGAAACACGGTTTCTGTGCTATGGTAAATACTTGTTGCAAGAGCATCACAAAGCACCAGAAAAGCAGTTTACGGGGAAACGACGAGCAGCAATATTCGTGGTATTCATCGTATTCGTGGTTCCTGCCTGATTATCCGAATCTGGTATGACCGGACCAGCTTGAACCATCCTCCGTAAACAACCTCAACAAAAAGTGGAGGGACCTATGGAACAGGATACACTGCACCAGGACAAACTGCGGAGCAACCACGCAGACCGCGAACTCCAACACTGGCGCGAAACAGTCTTGACAACTGCCAGCCGGGGCGCTTTTTTCCTCTTCCTGCCGGCCTGGCTCATTAGCATTATTACCGCATACACCACCCACATGCACTGGTGGCTTGTCTACGATGTGGTAAATATGTTGCTGCTTGGTTTCGCGGCGTTTGGTCCATCTGGCAACTTTCGATTGCGCACTGTCGTGCTGCTTGGCACGACCTACGTGGCTGGTACGCTCTGGCTTACCGTCACCGGCCTGCCCGGTACCGGGCGCATCTACCTCATCACGCTGGTAGTGCTGGCTGCACTGCTGCTGAACCAGCGGGCAACCTTGCTCATCTGGGTACTCAGTTTGCTTACCGTCGGCACCATCTTCAATAGCTTTCTGCTGCACCTGGTGCCACTTCCCAACATCCTGCTGCCCCGCCTATTCAGCCCGCTCACGCTGAGCATGAGCTGGATGGTGCAGGCATTCATCAGCGGCGCACTCGCCAGTGCTATCGGATTGACCGTCAAAAAACTACAGCAGAGCCTGCGACAATCGCACACAGCCCGGCACGAACTGCAGCAACTCAACCAGGACCTGGAGCAACGGGTAGCCGAACGTACCCACGAACTGCAGGAAACCACCACGAAACTGCTGCACGAACTGGAACGGCGCGAACAGGCAGAGCAAACCCTGCGCGAAAACCAGGCATTGCTGCGACAGCTTATTGACAACGCCCCGGCCATTATCCTGGTCAAAGACCACCACCAGCGTTACCAACTGGTCAACCGGCACATGGCAACCCTGTTCCATCTGCATCCTGAGCAGCTTATCGGCAAGACCGCGCATGATGTCTTCCCTGCCGATATAGCCGCCAACCTGGAAGCCAATACGCAGCACGTCCTCAAAACAGGCAAACCGTTTGAGACCGAAGAAGAGACGTTTTTTGCCAATAGTGAGCGGCGAACCCAGCTTTCCGTGCTCTTTCCCATCTTCGATGAACATGGAGCCATCACCGGCAGCGGCGTTATCGCCACCGATATCACCCGACGCAAACAAGTCGAAGAGCAGCAACAACGCCAGGTACGCCACCAGACCGCGCTGGCTCGCTGTTCGCAAACCTTGCTGCGGCCGGCCACCTCGCCGCAAGAACAACAGCAGCTATTGAGCAACGCTCTGGAACATCTGCGGCACGGAGCACAGGTGCATCGCGCCTACCTCTTCCGCAACTTTGACGACGCGGAACGTGGCTTCTGTTCAGGCATTGTCGCCGAAGCCTACCTGCCCGGCTATGGCCCCTATATCGATCATCCCCCTTCCCAACGCATTCCCTGGTCTATGGTACCGTCGCACAATCGAAAGTTGCTGGAAGCAGGGCAACCTTGCGGCGGGCCAGGCGAAAGTCTGTTCGCCAGTGTTCCGCAGTTGCTCCCATCAATAATCCAGCCCGACATCCCTGTCTTTTCGATGCAATTTTTTCCCATTCATTTTGACGAGCAGTGGTGGGGCTACATCGGCTTTGATGATTGTGCAACCGCTCGCCACTGGGATGAGCAGGAAATCACCCTGCTGCGCGTGTGCGCTGAAATGATCGGCCTTCTGCTGCAACGCTGGGCAGCAAAAGAGGCTCTGCACCAGAGCGAAGAACGCTTCCGCCTGCTGGCAGACAATGCTCGCGACATCATCTTTCGCTGCCGCTACTACCCCACGTATGGCTTTGAATATGTCAGTCCCGCCGTCACCACTATCCTGGGCTATACGCCGGAAGACTATTATGCCGACCCGGACCTTGCCGCACGGGTCATCCACCCCGACAGCAAGTCTACGCATAGCATGGTCATCCAGACCGCCAACCCCACCAGCTATGGCCCCTCCACCCTGCGCCACATTGCCAGCGATGGGCGCGATGTCTGGCTGGAAACGCATATGCATGCGATGACTGACGAGGCGGGCAATCTCGTGCTTATTGATGGCATCGCCCGCGACGTTACCAGGCGTATGCAGACCGAGCAGGCCCTGCGCACCAGTGAGCAGAAGTTCCGCCGCATTGTCGAGCAATCGGTTGACGGCATCGTGCTGATTGATGAGCAGGGCGTCATCATCGAATGGAACCAGGCGATGGAACAGATGACTGGCACCGCGCGGGCCGCGGTTGTTGGACAATATGCCTGGGATGCCAAATATGCCCTGCGCCCGCTCGAAGAGCAAACACCACAGCAGTATGCACAAATCAAAGCCTTTGTCCAGAATTTCAACCGCACTGGCTCTTTCCCCGGCGCAAACCAGTTCAACGAACGAATAGGAGTGCGGGCCAACGGTGAACGCTACTCCGCGCAGGAACGACTGTTTGCCATCCAAACCGACCATGGCTTCATGCTGTGTAGCTTTATCCGCGATGTGAGCGAACGCAAGCGCATGGAAGAAGCCCTGCACGCCAGCGAAGAGCGGTTGCGCTTGCTGATTGAAAATACCGACGATATCGTGCTGCTGATGGATACGGACGGTACTATTCTCTACTGTAACGCCGCCGAGCAATATCACATTTACGCTGAGGAAATTATCGGCAAGAATCCTTATGCCTTCTTCCCGCCGACCGAGGCAGAACGCATGCTTGCCCAGATCCAGCAGGTGGCTGCCAGCGGCACCGCGATGACCTTTGAAAACGCGGTGACATGGCAGGGCGAGAGCCTTTTCTTTTCCG
>CAYFVX010000264.1:0-2789 GCA_964346425.1 uncultured Chloroflexaceae bacterium
TGTTGTTTCTCATCATCTTCAGGTTGACAGAACAAGAAAAAGTGCAAGGATAGTGGGAACGTTAGCGCACTGGTTCAGGCTGTTATGCAGATCCAACCTAAACGATACCGAGTTTGGCTTTGTGTAATTGTTGGCTCACAAAAATTTCCACTATAGAAACAGATTGGCTCTTTAGAGTCAGAAAAACGATAGGGATTTAGATGCGATTGCCCTGGGCTGAAGCCCCGCAAGTTCCCCAAAACGTGCGTGCTGCGCAGCATGAGAAAGGCATGGTGGCACTTGTTTGCGCGAAATTTCGGTAGCTTCATGCTCAGGTGAGTGTGCAGAGCCTGTGGCCCCGCACACTCCCCCAGAGCATGTGTGTTGTTCTTCTTGTTCGTTAGTCATCTTTGAAGGTGTTATTCCTCGGCCGGCAGACTATCGTCTACAATTGTCTTTGATTCTTCATACGGATATTTCTCCAGCAATTCTTCCACGGAAAGCTCGTAATCTTCTTCCCGCATCAAATGCATCAGAACGACCGAGGAGTAGTAGTCTTCGTAGTAGTCGGTCCCTTCCAATTGCACGGGGACACCGTTGGGGCCAACCGCGTGACAGGTCACGCAGGTGACCGGGCCGGTGTATTCTCCATCCGGGCTGAATTGCAATGCTTGCTGATGGGTGGTCATGTCGTTGGTGTTTTCGCCTTTCTCAACCACGCTATACAACCCGTGGATGGACTCGTGGCAGGACTGGCAGGCAAGGTTGGCGTGTGCTTTCGAGTAGCGCATGAGCGAGTATTTGTTTTCCTGGTCAATCGGGAAATACTTGCCGCCCATGCTCTCGACGAATGGTGGCACGTGGCAGTCTGCACAGTGTGGTTCGGCGGCGGAGAGCCACCAGTCTTCACCGGCGGATGCGTCGGCGTAGGTCAGGTCACCTTCACCGAGCGGTGCGGCTTCGTGCTCGGCGTAGTAGGCGACAAGCGGATTGCCTTCTGCGCCCACTTTCGGGTCCATGTAGTAGTCTACATATGCCTGCACATCGTCTGAGCCGGTGATTTCTTCGACGATTTCTTCCAGCGTCATGGTGCGGAGTGTTTCGCCTTCGCCGGGTTGCTGTGCAGTTTCCAGGTTATCGCGGCGGTAGAGTTCATGCGAGTTCTGGTTGTGGCAGTTGGTGCAATACAACCCTTTGATTTCACCATCGACCGTCGAGACATTCTCCAACAGATATTGCCCGATGTCGTTCAGGAAGAAGGGCGGTTCTGCGTCCGGGTTGGTGTGTGCGTCACGCCCGGTGTAGCAACCAGCCGAGTCGCGGATGTCGCCATCGGTGTAGCGCGGGTTGCCCTCGCGGTCAATGACGGTCGAGGCAGAGCCTGCGGTGTTCAGGGCCGGGTTTTGCGTATGCGCGGGATGACACGCCTGGCATGACTGTGTGCGCCCGTTGGCATCCGGGTCGGCAACGACGGAGAGGTGAACGACATGCATCGCTTCCGGCAGTGACATGATGGGTTCTTCCTCGGTTTCATCGGTAGATTTCAGGCGACCCTGCACATTGTCGCCGTGGCAGTCGGAGCAGTTGACTGGCCCCTGGCTACCGAGGCGGTTCTTGGTCGCGGTGACGTCATACTCGGCGAGGAAGTCCGTGTCGTGCTTGTCGTCGTGCATTTCCAGGATGCTGATCAAGCCGGCTTTGGTACGTGCCATATATTCGCTGGTATCGGGATAGGTTTCTATCCAGTAGTTGTACTCGTCCTGGTAGAGTTCGTATTCGTTCGTACCAAAGGTGTTGGCACGTTCGGTGCCGTGACACCAGCTACAGGCGGGCATGTCCAGCGGGTTGGTGCCGATGAAACTGACGGGTTCACCTTCGGCGAGAATGGGGCCTACGGGTTCGCCATCTACGACTTCGTACATGGTGACGCGTGATGCCTGGTAGGGCTGGAAGTGAACGTCGTCAATGGTGCGATGGGAGCCACCTTCCAGGACACCATCGTTGAAGGCGGTCAGCGGCAAGCCAAGCGCATCCCAGACGTAGCTGGTGGTGAGTATCAATGGGATGTCTTGCATGGCTCCAAAACGGGATTCGGTGAAGACGATATTGCCGCCTTCCTCACCCGCGTATTCGGCAAAGCCTTCCAGCGGCATGCCGGAGGGGCCGTGGTCAACCTGCACGGGGATTTCTTTGCCAACATGCAGACGGTCTTCTTCGGTAGCGTCTTCGGGAATGGTGCCTTCCAGGTCTTCGTAGATGTAGAGATGAGTCCAGACGTAGTTAGCGAAGTTGTCGTTGGCATCATCCATATCACCATCGCCATTGGCATCTTTGGCAACGCCCCAGTAGACCATCTTGTCGCCTTCCGAGTAGCTGTTGTCATCTACACTGTAGTGCATCGCAACATTATCTTCCGGCCCGAGCAGTTTTGGATTCGGCTCTTCCGCCGTAGACGAACGCAGGGCCTGTGCCTGGATGCTGTTGTAGGGTGGGATCATGCAGCAATAGGTCATGTTGAAGCCGACGCAGTGCATACCTAGCTCGTAGTTGATGAAGATGTTGAATGGATTGACCGGCAGGAAGGCGGCCTGTCCGTTGATCATAACGGTGGGCAGGTTGTCCAGGTTGAATGGCAGGTCGTCTGCGCCATCCAGTGGTGGTCCAGACGGACGTTGCGCCACTGTGGAGGTCATTTCCTCGGTAGACGTCATTTCATCTGTTTCAGCAACGGTAGTGGCGTCGGCTTCTTCTGCGTCGGCTTCTTCTGCGTCGGCTTCTTCTGCGTCGGCTTCTTCTGCGTCGGCTTCTTC
>CAYFVX010000264.1:2889-6187 GCA_964346425.1 uncultured Chloroflexaceae bacterium
CGGCTTCTTCTGCGTCGGCTTCTTCTGCGTCGGCTTCTTCCGCGTCGGCTTCTTCTGCGTCGGCTTCTTCCGCGTCGGCTTCTTCCGCGTCGGCTTCTTCTGCGTCGGCTTCTTCTGCGTCGGCTTCTTCTGCGTCGGCTTCTTCCGCGTCGGCTTCTTCTGCGTCGGCTTCTTCCGTCGGCATAACGGCTATTTCGGGTACCTCACCCGTCGAAGCAGCCAGGAAGTCTACCATCAGGTTGAGGTCTTCTTCGCTGATTTTCTCTGAGTAATCGCGTGGCATAGTGTCGGCAAACCCTTCGGCAATCTCAGCGGAGGGGTCTATGATATCCGCCATGAGCTCGTCTGCACTACGCTGTGTGCCAATGTCGTGCAGGTCCGGGCCAACAAAGTTGCCCTGGTTGTTGTAGCGGTGGCAGGCGAGACAACCATAGGTCTGCAAGACGTTCAGACCAACCTGGAAATCTACGCCACCAATGGTCGGGAATTCGCCGGTTGTGGTTGCAATACTGCGCAGGTAGGCGACCAGATGCCAGCGTTGCTCTTCTTCCAGGATGTCTTCAAAGGCGGGCATGGCGGAGAGGAAGGGCGGTTCCAGCCCACCTTCACTGATACGCCAGAAGAGGTAGCTATCATCCAGGCGGTCCATCAGTGCTTTGTCCGTCAGGTCAATGGGGCGCGGGTTCATTCCCTGGCTGAAGATGCCCTGTCCATTGCCCTCGGCACCATGACATACCGCACAATCCTGACTGAAATAGATTTCTTCTCCCAGGTCAATCATTTGCTGATCGTCAAGCGAGAACGGCGGTTCCAGTCCTTCATACTCGGCTGGCTGGCGAGCAGACCAGCGGTCGCGTTGTTCATCGGCTGCAATGGCAATCAATAGCGCATCTTGCGTGATGCCTTCTTCCACCATGCTTTCGGCAGTGGGAAGCACTTCGGTGGGGGCTGCCTCAGCGGTGGATGTTGCAGCTTCGTCGGGTGTTGCGGTGACGACAACCGTCACCTCCACGGTTTCTTTTTCTGTAACTCTGGTAATAGTGGGTTGCTGTGCTCCACAGGCTGCCAGCACTACGGTGAGGATTACAAAGAAAGCGAACCAGTGTCCATGCGTCTTTTTACGTGTACCATCATCCATAAAAACCAGACTCCTTCTCTTTCGCGTGGCAAGCTTTTGTGGAAAGATTAACCTAAGGAAGAAGCATATCAGGAAGAAACAATCGAATGAACGGCATCGGTTTCCCATTGCGCAACCGGTTTTTGTCTGTGGGATTGCCGTTCTGCCATTTCCGAACGTGTTCCAGAAATGGGTATACTCATCAGGTGACTCATTGTACAGGTGTTCAAAAGGAAAAGACCAGTTCACCATGAAGGGGCATGGGATTTTTTGGTACAGAAACGCAATTTTCTAATGCACTGCTTTGTTCCATCTATTATGATGTATTTTTCCTGAGCACACGGCTGATTTCATGGATGTCGCAGGCGCGTTACCAATGTCTGGGAGTGGTTAAAAAGCTTCATAGCCCACACCCCTACCAGGTATTTTTGAATAGGAATCAAATACGCTTGACATCGGAGAAATCACAAATAGCAAGTATCTCGCTAACCCGTATTGACCTTGAGGAAGCAACTGCGGCGCAAAAGGGGACAAAAAACGGTGGCGAAAATGGAGATACAAGTTTGGAAAACTGCTTCAAAAAGCCACAAAATGAACATTCGATTGTTAAGGTAAATATGTTCTTGCCTGGGGATGTCTTCCCCGCTTGCCTGCAGCAACCACCGTGGTTGCTTGCAAAGGATCATGTATCCCAATTGTAACTCATTTCTGATGTGGTTTATATGTCATGAGGGGGCTTTTTTGCTACCATTTTACTCTATAATTGATAACCAAAAGATATAATTTTACAGTGTTTACTACTTTTTGGATATAATGAAAATGTGATACTGTTGTTATTTGGAGGAGTCGTGCTACTGGTGTCTGTTGGATATTCTGGTAGCATGGGGGAAAGCATAGCGTATGATGAAATGACCGGTGAAAATGAAACGTAAGCCAGTGTCCTACTCAGAACTGAACCAACCTATTTCCGCAAACGATCCGCGCTATTCGGATGCCTGGCGGCGTGTCCTCAATCGGCTTGGAGAGTATACTGCGACGATTATCCGCTCCTATCGAATGAATCCGCGGAAGGTAGAGTTTTTAGCGCAGACAGAAAAGTATATTCTTATCCGCATCCATATGCCAGGCGAGTATGTCGTGTTGCGCATTGCGCCGGTGCTCGATCTGGCCCGCGAGGTATATTTTTCGCGGACTATGGAGAAGCAGCAACTTCCCGTTGCCCGTATTATGCAGTATGATCTGGGCCGCACCCTGGTTCCTTTTGCCTATACCATCGAAGGCTACATTGGTGGATATACCGGCTATCAGCTTGAGTCTCACCATCTGTTGTATGGGTTGGCCCGGCAGGTCGGGCGTGTTTTGCGGCGTATCCATCGGATTGAGGCGGAGGGGTGGGGGTATCCGGCTCCGGGCGGTCGCTGGAAACATGCAGCGTGGCGGTCGGTATTGCTGGAGTTGCATCATGCTGTTGCACCGCGTGATGTGCTGGCTTTTCTGCTGCTTGAGGAGGAACAGGCAATTGTGACAACAATTATCGAATATCTGGCGACGGTCTTGCCCGCTCCGCAATTGATGCATGGAGATATCGGTCCCCATACTGTGCGTTGCAATGTGGGTCAGAGTCAGATTCACCTGGAGGGGTTGGTGCATCCGGGCCGTTTGATTGCCGGTGATGGGTTGCTTGATCTGGCAATCGGTATGAACAATGCCTACCCACAAGAGTGGTGTAGTGGGCTTTTTGAGGGGTATGGAGTGCTCATGCCGCTGAGTATCGAGGATCTGGAGCGGCTCAGGCTCTGGCAGTTGTTGACCACATTGTGGCAAACCTGTCATCAGTATACCAGTGGGGAGCCGTACACCGAGATGCTTGAGCATACTCATCTGTTGCTGGCAGAGTTGCGTTTGCAGCGAGGGGATGCGATAGGGGATGATGGATAGACATCCATGCGCATTACGTTAAGCGATTTACCGCTTAACGTAATGCGCATGGGAGGCTGCCCCCTCAATGGGTGTTACCTGCGATGGGATTTGCTTTCGCACGGCGAAAAACGCACGCAAAAGCGTGCCCGTCCCATTCTGGGAGCGTAAGGGGATGAAATGAAATCCCCTCACGCTCCCAATGGTCGTCCCATGCGCATGAAGCTAACGCATATTTCCCACTGGGGCGCAGCCCCAGGCCCC
>CAYFVX010000265.1:0-6180 GCA_964346425.1 uncultured Chloroflexaceae bacterium
GATCCAGACGGCGGCGAAGACCGACCGCATCGGCGACGGTAAGATCTTCATCTTTGACGTGGAGGACATCGTGCGCATCCGGACCGGCGAACGCGGGATGATCGTTCGTGCAACAAGACCCCCTTTTTTGATCGATGGGATATCAACCCAGGAACAAGTTATCTTACTCCCAAAGACCCTCGTTTTGCTTCTCAACAAGAATGCGAACATGTCTATCATAAGTTGCTTGCTTTGCTGTTACAAGCACACGATGCCTATAAACCCTCGCCCCAGGCTATCAAACAGTTTGAGCAAATAGCAGGATGTGCTTTCCAACCAGAAAGTTTGTCTTGCGTACATACCGGCAAACCTATTTTAAGAAAAGATATAACGGCAGCTCTGGGATATGTCACGCCTCGTCTGGGAGCGTATGAAATACCTGTTTCCTATTGCCTGGAACTGAATGCAGGAGGGAAACATCATCATACTAACATAGGCTGGATGAAGCCGATGCATATCAATTATCAGCTTCGCAAAACGCTCAAAACACATCTTGCCCAATCTGGTGCAAACACAAAGGCAATCAACAACATCCTTGATAAAATACAAGTTAAGGCATACTGTACTGATAAAGTAACCATGCCACCATTCTTTTCCAACCGGGATGTTCGTTGGGCAACATGGACAGAGAGCTATCAATATGCTTCACATTATCAATGTGCTTTGATAGAGATGGAACTTTTAGTAGAGCTTTTTGAGTTTGCCAATGCTCCAATGTTAGATGATGTAACTGTCTCTGCGATTGAAAATATTCGTAGGCATCCAGTGTTACCTGAAACACGAAGGTGCTTTATCACTGGACGAATGCTAGATTTTTTGGAATATGTTGAATCTGCTGTTCATTCTGAAGGAGGAAAATCTGCTTATCATGTTGGGCATCTTGTTCCTTTAACAAGAGGTGGAGTACATGTCTGGAACAATGTTGCATGGATGAGCGACGACGGAAACCGCATTCAGGGCAATGATACAATACATGAGATCGAAACAAAGCTCGTTGATGCTGTCGAGTATCATATGCGACAAGACCTTGAACTATCTCCGAAAGAATACAGCAAGTCAATCGCAGAACAAACATCGAGCAACCAATACACAGCACATGATCAGAACAATGCCCGAACCCTGAACCAAACCTTTTACGACAAAGTTAAAAAGCTCTGGAAATTGCTCAATGACATTCGTGAACGTCTGGGGAAATCACGCAGTCCCTGGTAAAACTTTCCCCTTTTTCTAAGGCTCAACAACTGCGTGCCGCGCCTTACGAACAAAATCTCGTGCCTCAATGCGGCTCTCAATAGCTCGTTTTACCATACTCGAAATTTCTTTACACCGTACTTCAGAGAAAGGTGCTGGTAAAACAAGTTCATACACTCGATCTCCCAGACTATCAATAATATCCTGGGTAAAAGAAAGACTTTTGACTTGTGCCAGCACTGGTGTAGAGGAAAGAATAGCCAGCAAAAGATACGAATCAAAAGGTGCTCCCTCATGAACCCGTATCTTGTAGATATGACTCTGGTAGACTATTCTGGTATCGAACCGAGAAATAAAAGCACACGTTCCTATCAAATAGGTGCCATCACGAACCATGAGAATATCCCCTTCACGCACATCTTGCCTGGCAGCATATTGGCTATAAATGTCATCGCTTACCATATGTTTGGGGTCTATTTTGATTTCCCAGTTTGATAGGTCAGAAGTCCGAATAAATGGAATGTCGCCAGTGCCATACGCAAGTTTCCCAATTTCATCACCTGTGGAAAAAGAGAGAAAGCCATCGCGCACCAGATCTGCAACTTTGAAAAAGCGATGCGTTTTTTTGAGGCTAGTCATCATTTGCATAGGAGCAGGATTGTAGAAACGTGGAGCAAGAATCAAGTTGCGTAGCTGATCGGAAGAAACAAGAAAACCAAGCCGATCCGATTGTACTTTCTCTCCTGCCTGAAAAGCTCTGAACTTTTCAACAATAGAAGGAAGATCATCGTGAGGTATTTCTCTGGCCCGACTGTCATGTCCGCACCATTTTGCTTCAGCCATAAAGATGGAATAGCTTGCATTTTCAATGCTCTTTTTCAAAACAATGAGACACACTTTTGTATGTGTTCCGCCTCGCCCACTTGTCTTGAAAAGTGATTCAGGCATGCCAATAACCGCCAGAGGTGTCGTGTGATCAAGTATGTATTGCACTACATGCCGATAGGAAGGACTGGAAAGCACACTCTCAGGCAACACCATACCAAGACGTCCACCAGGAGCAAGCAAGGAGATACACCGTTCAACAAAAAGGACCTGAGGGGGCGTTTTTACCGCTATCTTTGATTGCTTCAAATAACGTCCCTGGTCTTTATCGTAACGCCATTTGTATGCGAGATCAAAAGCATAACGAGTTTCACCACTTAGAGCAACAATTCTCGTTCCAAAGGGAGGATTGGTAAGGATAAGGGTAAACTGACCTTTCAACTGTTTCGTTGGCGAGGTTTCAAAACCATGATTCTCCCATGCCAAACTATCCGCACAGGTAATCGGAAAGAGTGCATCATATTGTATTGCAAGATGAAGTTGTGCCAGGCGAACAAGGTAACTGTCTTTGTCCAGGCCATGCATACGCTCAACAAAAAAACCACCATAATCAGCAATAAAGCGTGCTGCCTCAAGGAGAAAACTACCAGAACCACAGGCAGGGTCAATGAAAACATCATTTGAAACAGGCTTAGTCAATGCTACCAGAGTACGCACTGCTGCACCGGGTGTAAAAAATTGTCCTTCTTGTCCACGATACCCCGACCCAATGAACGTTTCGTAAATATCACCGATTAAATCATGAACGTTTGATAGAATTTGAAGTTTAGCTAATTCACGATCGACAAAGGCTATGTCGCCAGGCCCAAGCAAGAGTTCATCCTGTGGATCAAAAAGTGCAGAAAATTTCTGCTTAATGGCATGAAATGTCTGACGATACAGCCGTGCTATGTTTTCAGGATTATCCTGTTTATGAAAAGATGAACCCTGTCCATGACGCTCAAGTGTAACACGACAGAAAGCACTTTTGATAAGTTCTTCGAGCATGGCCTCATCACGAGTTATCCCAACAACCTGTCCAGCCAGATAGTTACGGATTCCACGCAAAACCGCTTTTGAAGATTCCAGGAATTGTTCCTGCTCAACCGTCCCCAATATTTGTGTTGACTGGTGCAACATATTGCTCTCTTAACAGAAAATGAAATTCTTACAACGCAGATTCAGTTTATGTGAAAGACAGTACAGTTTACATCAAATGATTATAGCATAGAATCTCTGAGAACGTGTCTCGAATTATCCAGACATGTCTATCCCTCAGCGGAGGACATCTGCGGAAGTGTGAGGGAAGCAGGTTTCTTCACAAATCCCACTGCAAAGCTGTGGCACGCACCTGCATGCGTTTCCTATCCGTTTGCAAGCGGAACTTGCAGCAGGGTGAACCTCGTTGAACTGCAACCAATCCAGAACTGTCGGAACCAATTGAACCTCCGCTGAGTATCAAGAGGCAAGGGGGTAATTGTTCAGAAATGAGGCAAACAGACGAGCCGCGACCGTGAGGGAGCGGACAAAATGTGCTTACGAAAGGGAAATATCCGCTTACTGACGTGCGCGGCTCGTTTTCTTTCCCGCGAATGTGAACAGTTACGCAAGGGGGACTGTTCGCACAATTCAATCAATGGGTATAATATAGGTGTTTCAGTCAAGAGATTGGGTCAGGGGTCAGAGGTCGCGGGGTCGGGGTTTGGGATTTTGAAGATAGTGAGAGAACTACCGACTACCCACTATGCACTACCCACTATGGCACTACCCACTGCCCACTACCAGGAGGAGGAATGTTTTGATGCGCGTAAGGCAAACAATGCGAGCTGTTTTTTCAACGGTTCTGATCGGGCTGGTTTTGCTGGTAGCTGCGTGTGGACAGCAGCAGCAGCCAGCGGCAGGAGGAGGAGATACGGCGGAACAAACGGAGGGGACAACGGCAACAGGAACACCATCTGAGTCAACAACAGATACCTCATCTATAGCAGAAGAAGCAGCCACCGAAGCGACTGAAGAGGGGGACTGTGCCAGTCCCAATGTGCTCTGCGTGGGGCTGGTAACGGATGTTGGTCAGATAGACGACAAGAGCTTCAATCAGGCCGCATGGGAAGGGGTGCTCCAGGCGCAGGAAGAGTATGGAGCAATGATTAACTATGTCGAAACGACGGATCCTAATGACTACGCGGATAACATTGCGCTCTTTGCCGAGGAAGCGTATGACGTCATCGTGACGGTGGGGTTTGCGCTCGGTCAGGCAACGATTGAGGCGGCCGCGCAGTATCCAGATATCAACTTTATCGGCGTAGACCAGTTTCAGGTTGAGCCACTGCCCAATATTGCCGGGCTGGTTTTCGATGAAGAGCAGGCAGGCTATCTGGCCGGCGCTCTGGCGGCGCAGATGAGCGAAAGCAATACCATTGCTGCCGTGCTGGGCACCGACCTGGTGCCGCCGGTGGTTGCCTTCAAAGAGGGCTACGAAGCAGGCGCACAATCCATCAACCCGGACATTACCATCATTTCGACGTACCACCCTGGTGGATTGGATGTGGCCTTCACCGACCCGGAATGGGGTGCGACCACTGCTAAACAGGCGATTGACCAGGGGGCGGATGTGGTGTTTGGAGCCGGTGGCAAAACCGGCAATGGTGCCTTGATCGAGACAGCAAATGCTGAAGATGCCTATTGTATTGGCGTCGATTCCGACCAATGGGAAACCCTGCCGGAAGCCCACGGCTGTCTCATTTCCAGTGCGATGAAGCTCATTACGCCCGGTGTCTTTGACCTGATAGAGATGGAAGCAGAAGGGAACTTTCCTTCAGGCAACTACATGGGTGAAATTGGGCTGGCCCCCTTCCATGACTTTGCAGATGAAGTACCTGATGACGTCAAAGATACGCTGGCAGAGATAGAAGCAGGTTTTGCCGAAGAAGCAGATGCCGCAGACACCGATGAGAGCATGGAGGATGAGACCTCATCCGGTAGCGAGGAAGACGCGGCAACGGATGAAGCAGAGGCAACAGATAGCGAAGGACGTTCAATTGAGCCGGCTACTTCGGATGACAATTGTATCGCGCCTGAAACGCTTTGCATCGGGCTGGTCACGGATGTCGGGCAGGTGGATGACAAGAGCTTCAACCAGTCGGCATGGAACGGCGTACTCAAAGCACAGGACGAGTATGGTGCGTTTGTCAACTACGTGGAAACAACCGATGCCAACGACTATGCGGATAACATTATACTCTTTACCGAGAAAGGGTATGATGTTATTGTGACGGTCGGGTTTGCGCTGCAACCAGCCACACTTGAGGCGGCCGCCGAATATCCAGAAATTGACTTTATTGGCGTTGACCAGTTCCAGACTGAGGTGCAACCCAATATTGCCGGTCTCATCTTTGAAGAGGATAAAGCAGGCTTTCTGGCTGGCGCACTGGCGGCGCAGTTGTCGGAAAGCGATACGATTGCAGCAGTGCTGGGGACCGACCTTGTCCCGCCGGTGGTGGCATTCAAGGAGGGCTATGAAGCTGGCGCGGCATTCATCAACCGGGATATTACGCTTATCTCGACCTACCACCCAGGTGGGCTGGATGTCGCTTTCACCGACCCGGAATGGGGTGCGACGACCGCACGGCAGGCGATTGACCAGGGGGCGGATGTCGTCTTTGGGGCTGGCGGCAAGACCGGTAATGGTGCGCTGGTCGAGACGGCAAGTGCAGAAGGAAGCTACTGTATCGGTGTGGATAGCGACCAGTGGCTCACGCTGCCAGAGGCGCACGACTGCCTGGTTTCCAGCGCAATGAAGGAGATTACGCCGGGCGTGTTTGATATTATCCAGCAACATGTGAACGGCTCCTTCCCGGCTGGCAACTATATTGGCACTGTGGGTCTGGCTCCCTTCCACGATTTCGAGGATGAGGTTTCGCAGGAAGTCAAAGACACGCTGCAGGAAATCGAGGCTGGCCTGGAGGATGGCTCGATTGAGACGGGCTATAACCCCGAAGGCTAACCATTTGGGGAGCGGGGGGGGGTTGGTGCTCACATGTGGAGACTTTTTCGCGGAAAAGAACCCCGTTGGGAATCGTCGCAGCG
>CAYFVX010000266.1:0-6174 GCA_964346425.1 uncultured Chloroflexaceae bacterium
CCACAAAAAGGGGCCTGGGGCTGCGCCCCAATGGGAAATAAGCATTAGCTTAATGGGCATGGGAACCTCGTTCCCTTATCCCCCCACAGGTAGCCTCCAATGAGCCACAACCTGACAACCATTTTTCAGAGCTACGGTCTCCCCCCCTGGTCTCCCTCGACAGGCGTCGCAAGATCAGTATCAGAAGGAGTGAGCAAATCCAACAGGTCACGGATAGCATGCCCATGCTGGGCAGGATGGCGCATGGGACGCTCCGGGTGGACCGTGTAGATATTGCGGCGTCCTTCACGTTCATGGCTGATGTAGTTTGCCTCTTCGAGATCATCGAGCAATCGTTGGACGGCACGCTCTGTAATGCCTACCTGGGCAGCAATTTCTCTGGCAGTCATTCGGTTATTTTTCGCGATACAGAGCAGCACTTGCGCATGATTGGTCAGAAAAGTCCATCCAGACATTCGGGATATCTCCTTCGTTTAGTGAGTATTATATCACGACAATGCCATCACGCATAACATTTTACGATATTTTTTTCGTGATACAAATATCGTATATAAGTGTTTAGCGAAAAACTCTTTTGCGGACCAAGAAACGCGCTCGCGCTCGCGTGCCAAAATAGGAAAATGGGGCTTGCGGTTTTTGCGGCCACGCCGCCAAAAACCCAAGCCCCATCAGAAGAGGGAGAGTGGAAACGTGCTTCCTATGCGCCTAATTTAAGCGTTTACGGCTTAGCTTCCAGGAGTTTCGCACAAATACGTGTCATCATACCTTTCTGATGAGACGTAGCGCATGCCTGTTGGAGCGTTTGCGGGGTTGGGCACCCCGCAAAAACTTTCTGTCTGTGGGGAGCACGGGACCTTCGTTCCCCCTTTCCCACAGCATACACCCTTTGAACCTAAAATGCCTCTTTGCCCGGCGAACGCCACAGGCTCGACAAAATCAGGTCACGGATAAACAGCAATTCCTTAGGTACGCGGTCATAAACCTTGATAAACAACTCTTCGTGCGCGAGCAGTTCCTTCTTCCATTCCTCCGGCTCTATTTCCATGATAGCGTTGAACTGCTCTTCGGTGAAATCCTCCAACCCTTTCCATTCGATATCTTCATAGCGTGGTTGCCAGCCGATGGGAGACTCGACACTGACGGCGCGACCGTTTGCACGCTCAGCAATCCACTTGAGTATGCGCATGTTCTCGCCAAAGCCCGGCCAGATAAACTTGCCATCCTCACCTTTCTGGAACCAGTTGACGGCAAAGATACGCGGTGGGTTGGACAACCGTCGCCCGAAGTCCAACCAGTAGTTCCAGTAATCTGCCATGTGATACCCACAGAAGGGCAACATCGCAAACGGGTCGCGGCGGATATTCCCTACTGCACCAGTCGCGGCCGCGGTGGTCTCAGAACCCATCGTCGCTGCCAGATACACGCCATAGTTCCAGTTGAATGCCTGATAGATCAGCGGGACGGTGCTGCTGCGGCGACCACCAAAGATGAACGCTTTGATAAGCACACCATTGGGATTTTCCCACTCGGAGTCCAGTGAGGGACACTGATAGACCGGTGCGGTAAAGCGGGCATTCGGATGGGAAGAATTGCGGCCACAGTCGGGGGTCCATGGCTGCCCCAACCAGTCGGTCAACTCAGGTGGCGGATCATCCGTCATCCCTTCCCACCAGACGTCGCCATCGGGGGTCAACGCAACATTGGTAAAAATACTGTTTTTGCTGCACGAAGCCATCGCATTCGGGTTGGACTTGTCTGAAGTGCCGGGGGCCACACCGAAGAACCCATATTCAGGGTTAATGGCGTAGATATGTCCATCTTCGCCGGGCTTGATCCATGCGATGTCATCGCCAACTGTTGTAACTTTCCAACCCTCTTCCTCAAACACTTTGGGCGGAATAAGCATGGCAAAGTTGGTCTTACCACAGGCACTGGGGAATGCTCCCGCAACATAGGTCTTTTCGCCAGAAGGAGACTCAACGCCCAGAATCAGCATATGTTCTGCCAGCCAGCCTTCATCCCGCGCAATGTTGGAAGCAATACGGAGCGCAAAGCATTTCTTGCCCAGTAACGCATTGCCGCCATAGCCACTACCAAATGACCAGATAGCCCGTTCTTCGGGGAAATGCACAATGTACTTGTTGTCTTTGTTGCAGGGCCAGGGAGCATCTTTCTGCCCTGGCTCAAGCGGGACACCGACCGAATGCAAACAAGGAACGAATTCATCACTCCCGCCAAGTGTTTCAACCACTTTTTTGCCGACACGGGTCATAATACGCATATTGGCAACAACGTAGGGAGAGTCCGTCAGTTCGACGCCAATATGAGAAATCGGCGAACCAATTGGCCCCATGCTGTAGGGAATAACATACATTGTTCGCCCACGCATGCTCCCATTGAACAACCCGAGCAGGATTTCTTTCATTTCTCTGGGGTCCATCCAATTGTTGGTGGGGCCTGCATCGTTTTTATTCACCGAACAAATGAACGTTTGCCCTTCGACACGCGCCACGTCTTCAGGATCGGAACGAACCAGGTAACTATTGGGGCGTTTCTCTTCATTCAGCTTGATGGCTGTCCCAGCCTCAACCATCAACTGACCCATGCGATCATATTCTTCTTGAGAACCGTCACACCAATGAACATTGTCCGGCTTGCACAGCTCCACCATTTCCTGAACCCAGGATTTCAACTTTTCACTCTTTAAGTATTCCGGGAACTCCATTGTGCCTCCTTGTGTGCTAGTTCTTGCAACACACCCTGTCGCAAGAAACATGAAATTCTATACACCCCTGGTCAGGCTTAGATATGGGAAAACATCCTATCTTCCTGACCACGCATCCTATTGTATCATAGATAGTGAAATTTGTTACAACGTTCTACATTGTATCATAGATAGTGAAATTTGTTACAACGTCTACCAGGTAAGGTGTTCAAGCAAAGCTTCTCGTACCCGTTCATACTCTTGCTCAGAGCGGTCTATCAAATCTACCGCCCCGACCAGCACACCCTGCTTGCCCATAACCTCCAGTTCTTTGCACAGGTGCGAAAGCTGAATGGCTCCCAATTGCGCACTGCTTGATTTTTGCGAATGGGCCACTCGCTGTAACTCGTAAGATTTGTGCTGCTCGACGGCCTGGCGCATCTTGACAAAATTTTCCGCACTATCGCGCAAAAACAACTCGATGAATTCGCGCATCAATTGCAAATCGTCGGCACAAATCATTGCCCGAAACTGGTCATAGATTTCACTATCCAGCGGGGCTATCAACCCGTCTGACGAGTGGTGCGCAGAGGCAACCGGCAGGTTCCTTGGGATTTCCGCAGCTCCTCCTTCTTGCCGGGGTGGCTCGGACAAGACATCCAAAGAAACAGGGGCATGCCCATCCCACCAGCAGACAGTCTGCTCTGCATGTGCTTTGACGCGCAGCAAAGCCTCTGAAAGCTCACTGACCTGGATGGGTTTGCTCACATAATCATCCATGCCCGATGAAAGACACCATTCCCGGTCCCCCTCCATCACATGCGCAGTCATCGCAATAATCCAGGGTTGCCGATTGGCGGGCAGCAACGTGCGTATATGCTTTGTTGCCTCCATTCCATCCATCTCAGGCATTTGCACATCCATCAGCACCACATCGTACCAACGACATTGCAACACCTCAAGTGCCTCGCGCCCGTTGCATGCCAGATCTACCTGATACCCCATGCGGTCCAGGAAACGCAAGGCAACTTTCTGGTTGACCACATTGTCCTCTGCCAACAAAATGCGCAAGGGATGATGTTCGCCAATTTTGTTATCAATCTGCATAGTGGCTGGCTGGACAAAACGGGGAGATTGCTTTGCCAGCATATCCAGCAGGGCCTCATACAAAAGCACGGGCTTTATCGGCAATTTTAGCACGGCATGGAACTGGACCTTACAGTGGCGCACCTGCGAATCGCGCACATTCACCGGAATGTAGAGGAGAATAGGCAACTCACGCCGATGAGGAAGACGGTGTATCTCGGAAGCCAGCGTTATGCTCGCTTCCTGCTCACCTTGCATACCAAGAATAACACCATCGAAACGAGTTTCTTGTTGCAGCAACCCTGGCATTTCCTCAGCAGAAGCAACAACCGATACCTGCATCCCCCACCATGTACGCATGTAGTGCGCCAGTAAGCGACGATTGATGGCATGATATTCAAAGACCAGCAGATGCTTTCCATGCAGAAGGGGTTGAAATCGGCTCAAAAATGCATGCCCGGCATCACGATAGTCTCCTTCGGCCACGCGTGTTTTGACCGAAAAATGAAAGGTTGCCCCCGCTCCTGCGGCACTCTCCACCCACATGGTCCCGCCCATCATTTCCGCCAATCGTTTGCTGATAGCCAACCCCAGCCCGGTTCCCCCATATTTGCGGGTTGTTGATGTATCAAGCTGGCTAAATGTCTGAAAGAGATACTCTTGTTGTTCCTGCGAAATGCCGATGCCACTATCACGCACGGCAATATGGATTTCCTGCGAGTAGTGTTGCAAGTCTTGCTCAGACACGTGATTCCCGCTGGTTTCTGCGCGATAACTGGCAGATTCACGCAGACGTGCCGTGACGACAATTTCTCCCTGTTCTGTGAACTTGACAGCATTGCTCAGCAAATTGACCAGTATCTGGCGTACCCGCACCACATCGCCCATCAGCATAGGTGGCGTCTCATCATCAATCACGTAGGCAAGAACAAGCTGTTTCTCCGCAGCACTGACCGCAATCAGTTCAAGTGATTCTTCAATACAGCGGCGCAGGTCAAACGGTTGATAGTCCACGTCCGATTTCCCTGCTTCAATCTTCGAGAAATCGAGAATAGTGTTAATCAGGGCCAGCAACGACTGCCCACTGGTGCGAGCAGTTTCAACAAAATCACGCTGATCTTCGCTGAGCGGGGTATCCAGCAACAACGTACTCATCCCAATGACCGCATTCAAAGGAGTACGCATTTCGTGGCTCATATTTGCCAGAAAATCCGACTTTGCCCGTGCAGCCGCCTCAGCCGCATAGCGAGCCTGTTGCAACTCCTTTTCTGTCTGTTTACGTTCGGTAATTTCAGCCTGCAACGAGCGATTGGCCTCTGCCAGTTCGGTTGTACGCTCAGCAACCCGCGCTTCCAACTCATCATGCGCTTTGCGCTGCATATCTTCCGCATGTTTGCGCTCAGTAATATCTATAAATGCCGACTGAATTGCAGGATCGCCCCGATAGTTGATCTGCACCACCGATGCTTCTATCCAACGAACCTGTTTGTCTTTGCGGATAATCCGGTATTCATAGCGGGAAGGCACAGCTCGACCGTCGTACCGGTCTTGATGATACGTGTGTAAACGGAGGCGGTCATCAGGATGGACCAACAGCTCTATCTGCTCAGGCGACATTGCCAGTAACTCTTCAGGGGAATAGCCGGTAATCGTCGAAACCATCGGGTTGACAAACACAAACCCCTGCTGTTGTTGTTGAATGGACAATCCCTGCAGCGAATGCTCAACCAGCAAGCGATAGGCTTCTTCTGCCTGCACCCGCTCGGTAATATCGCGTCCTACAGACTGAAACTCAACCAGATTTCCTTGCTCATCAAAAATAGCCCGGTCGGTCCATTGCTGCCAGCGAACCTCACCATCCACGTTCAAAGTACGCAGCTCCATGGTAGCCATAGGATGGTCCCAGCTAAACGATGCAAAATGTGCCTGGATGTCCTGACGGTCTTCCTGCGGAATAAATGAATAAAAATTTTGCCCGAGCAATTGCTCTCGACTTATCCCATAGTAGCGAGCATATGCTTGATTGACAAACGTCAATCTGCCATCAGGCAAAAACCGACAGATAAGCTCGGTCTGATTTTCTACCACCGCCCGGTAGCGTTCCTGACTGCGCCGCAATGCTTCCTCTGCTTGCTTGTGAGCGGTCACATCAAACGCGGTCCCTAGAAACGAGACACTCTGTTTGAACAAGACCTGGCTTATCGTAACTTCCAGCCAGATACCTTCGCCTTGCTGCGTCATTATCTTACACTGATGGCGTGCCGCCACTGGCTCATTGTGCAAAAGTGACCACAGAATGGCAGGCAAGTCAAACGAATAGCAATCTGGCAAAAGCAAATCCTGCAATGTGATAGTGAGCAAATATTCCCGCGTATAGCCCGTAA
>CAYFVX010000267.1:0-1983 GCA_964346425.1 uncultured Chloroflexaceae bacterium
GTGCCAAACCCCTACCTGATAACCAATCCCCCCTTTACCATCAGAGTCCCTGGGGCAGAGGGGGCTGGGATGCGGACTTTGCCAGGGAAAAAAAACCGCTTCCCCTTCCCACCAGTTTGGAGGAAGGGGCCAGGGGATGGGCGGCCACCCCTCGTTTTTCTGCTCGTTGCACTGCTTGTGATACTGCCCTGGTCACTCTATGCCAGCAATCTCTATGGCGGCTTTATCCTGGTGGATACCACCAGTGCCTACAACCTGCTGCTGGGCGCACGCACTGCCTACAACGAAACGCGCAGCAGCACCATTACACGCAATTTTGCCGAGGCGTTGCTGAAAGAAGACCTGACGCCGCACCAACGACGCGAACTGCTGGCACCCGCCTGCTTGTTGCAACAGGATGCTGCACGTATCGAGCACGTCCTGGCCCAACCCGTCACCGCGTTGACGCAGGCGGAACGGCAACAACTCATGCTGGCGGAGGCCAGATGCCTGCTGCAACGTGCCCCGCAGCACTTTGCGATCAAGAGTTTGCAAGAGCTGGTTGCTTTCTTTCAGATCAACTATACTGGAGCAGAGCGGATGAGCAACGGCTTTGCGCTGGGTCGCCTGCCGCGGGCCTATAGCATTGCGCTCTTTCTGCTGGAAGACACGCTGTATGTGCTGCTGCTGCCGCTGGCAATCATTGGTCTGCTGCGCTCAAGCAACCGTGCAGTCAATCTGTTGATAGGCGGCTGGTGGCTCTACTTGATAGTGACTGCCCCGCTGATGTTCGCCATCAACCGTTTTCGCCTGCCGCTGCTGCCTTTTCTGGCACTCTATGCGCCGCTTGCGCTGTTGCGCTACCAACCAATTACCAGCCACCGCTGGCGCAGGCGTGGCGGCTATGCCGTGACGTTGCTGCTCGCGCTGCTTGCGCTCACCCCCTACGCCTATCTGCAACAGCCGCCGGCAAGTTGGGCGTCCTATCTTGGCCCCTATCCATCAAGCGTAGTATCCACCCGCATTGCCTGGGAAACCCGGCCACTCGGTGTGCGCACCGCGCACCTGGTAGCGGCACTGGGTAAGGGCGATGCAGCAACCGCGCAGGCTCTGCTCGCGCAGGGCGATGTGCTGCAACGGGCAGACAAACTGGCTCCCCCGCTGATTGCCGCACTGCGGGACGACCCGGCCGCCGGCTTGCGCATGTTGCCCGATAGCCGCACGATTGCCGCTGCGGGTGACTGGCGGGCCGCTGTGGTGCGCGGTGACCTGTTGCGGCGGTTGGGTGATACCGCTGGAGCAAAAGCCGCATTTACGCCGGAATATGTGGATGACCAGAATCCGGTCGAATGGGCATGGGAATGGCTCGCGCCGCCACCAACCCGCCGTATAGACCTGGCGGGTAATCTCGACCTGGGCTATATCCACGGTTTCTATCTGGGCGAAGGCGACCCTGCGGCGCAGGGGACCTTTCGCTGGTCTGCACCGCAGGCCCAATTGCTTTTTCCGCAGCAGGGAAGCCAGCATGCGCAGCAATTCTGCATGCGGGCCGATGGGCGCGGCTGGCCGACGGATATGCCGCCCCCGCAGGTACGCCTGTTTGTGCGTACACCGCACACGCCACTGCAAGCGATGAGCAGCATCATCCTGCCGCGCACGGTGGAGGTGTTTTGTGTACCCCTGCCACCAACGCCTACTGGCGAAGATGTGCTCATCACCCTGCGCAGTGATGCGTTCGTGCCAGCCGCTGCGGATTTGCTGGGGCAGCAGGGGCCACAAACCGGCCAGTTAAGGCTGCTTGGCGTGCGCCTCGACTGGGCAGAGCTGCGGGGGAGCGATAGGTGATACTATGTTCGGGTGAATAGGTATAGAACCGCCAAGACGCCAAGAACGCCAAGATTCGGGCAGAGAGATGGGGTATTTTTTGTTCTCTCTGTGCCTCTCTGGTATGAGGACTATGGAAATTGTGGTCAGTGACTCACGCAAAGGCGCAAAGAGCGCAAA
>CAYFVX010000267.1:2083-6171 GCA_964346425.1 uncultured Chloroflexaceae bacterium
TGAGGACTATGGAAATTGTGGTCAGTGACTCACGCAAAGGCGCAAAGAGCGCAAAGGTGCGGACAGAATTCGAGCGACGAATACCACAACCACCAGAAACTGCTGACAGAGCAATACATTCTGTTATACCATGTTCGCCTGTCACTTTTTAAACGCAGAGACGCAGAGACGCAGAGATACAGAGATGCAAAGAGGAGAACAAAGCAATCTGTGTTTATCTGTGTTCATCTGTGGTAAAAGTTATTTTCCGAATGTGGGATGAGACACATGATGCGTTATGACGGTTCCAAACATCTCTGGCTTCTGCTGGGCATCCTGCTCGCCGGGCTTGCGCTACGGCTGGTCGTCTGGCAGTGGCATATGTTCTATCCGCTGGGTGGCGATGAGCAGGAGTATCTCAACCAGGCTCTTATCCTGCTGCGCGAGCATCGCTATACCGAACTGCGCCTCATGCGGCCACCGCTGTATGGAGTCTTTCTGGCTGCCAGCATCTTGCTGGTCGATTCGCTGGTGCAAAACCTGCGGCTGGTGCAGGTGTTCATCAGCACCGCCACCATACTGCCGCTGTATGCACTGACGACGGAAATAGCGCGTAGCCAGGGTATCGCGCCACGTCGTCCCGCGCTGCTGGCCGCATTGCTGGCTGCGCTGAGCTATACGCTGGCGGCCTACGCTACCGAATTGCTGACCGAGACGCTCTTTCTGGCTGGCCTGACCACTGGTCTGTGGCTGTTGCTCCGCGCCCGGCGCACGGCAAGCCGCAGGCTCCTCGTCCTGGCTGGCATCACCGTCGGGTTGCTCTGTCTGCTGCGCTCAGTTGCGCTGCCGCTGTTGCTGCTCGGCACGCTCTGGTTGCTGGCCGGCGGGGTGCAACGCCTGCCACTCGCGCAGTTGAAACAGCCGCGCAACTGGCTTGCCGTGGGCAAACAGCCAGTGCTTTTTCTGCTGAGTGGGTTGCTCATCATATTCCCCTGGACGGTGCGCAATACGCTGACCTATCAGACGGTTATCCTGATAGACACCACCGGCGCAGAAAACCTGTGGCTCGATAACGATCCGGCCGGTCGTGAAGCGGTCAAAGCGCAACTCTATGCGCTGGGTGACGACCGCGCCACGCGGCAACATCTGGCAACCGAACGCGGCATTGCGGCAATAACCACCGACCCCCACCGCTTTCTGCGCAAAGCCTGGCAAGAGTTGCTGGCGTTTGTCGCGCTGGAATATACCGACGATATGCGCGAACGGCGGGCTATCTGGGTGCCGCCCGCCGAAGTAGCGGCGCGGCTACTGCTGGGCGATGCGCTCTTTCTGCTGGTATTGCTCGGTGGCATTGCAGGGCTGTATCGAGGGATTGGTTCCTCTCCCCACTGGTTGCTACTGCTTTGGATACTCTATATCACGCTGACGGCGATGCTGTTTCATGTGGAATTGCGCTATCGCCTGCCGCTCTATCCAGTGCTGCTACCCTACACCGCGCTCTGGCTGGTTGCGCTGTGGCACCGTGTTCGTCAGCGCAGGCAAACCACTGCGCCACCTATGCGTCGCTGGCATAGCGGCATGCTCTGGCGATTGCTGCACCCGTCTTTGCTGGTTGCCGTGCTGGTGCTGCTGCACGCGCCCTATCCGCTGCTGGCGTGGCACCTCGGCTGGAAACATGGACATCTGGCTCGCGCCAACGCTGCGCTGGCAGCACACAAGCCGCAGGACGCACGGAGCCAGGCACAGGCTGCCTTGCAGCACGATGCGGAGTCGGTGCTGGCCCGTGGGGTGCTGGCGCAGGCCGCGTTGCAACAGCAGGATATGCCGCAAGCAGAAGCAGTGCTGCACGAGGCTATCGCGCTCTTACCCGCACACCCACAGCCCCACCTGTTGCTCGGCGATGTACTGCGAGTGCAGGGTGAGACCGTCCAGGCAAAGCACCACTTCAGCTATGAAACGGCTACGTTGCAGGATGTGCAAACATGGAGCTGGCAACGGTTCATTACGCCGCCACCCTCCAGGCTGGATGTGGGTAATGGGCTGGACCTGGGCTTTATCCAGGGCTTGCACGCCACACAGCCCGATACTCACTGGCGCTGGAGCACCGACCAGGCGCGGCTACAACTCGCGCTGCCAGCACAGCGGCGGGTGACGCTCTCGCTGCGGCTGGCATCTGGCCGCCCGGCCGACGCCCCCTTACCCACCGTCACCGTTACCACATCCAACGGCGCAACCGCCGAATTCCTGGTAGCTGTTGACTGGCAGGTGTATACTGTGCCACTGACCAACCTGCCAGGGAATCAGCAGACGAAAACGACGGTCCCTCTCATTGTGAAGCTTTCCAGCGACACCTTTACGCCGCGGGCGTATGACCGCACCAGCGATGATGGGCGCGTGCTCGGTGTGATGGTAGACCAGGTTGAGGTATCCTGGGAGTGATACCATTGTTCGCCTGAGTAATTTATGAAACGCAGAGGCGCAGAGACGCAGAGATGAAGAGATGCAAAAAGGAAAACAGAGCCATCTGTGTGCATCTGTGTGCATCTGTGGTAAAGGTCATTATCCGAACCTGGTATGATGAGTGAGAAGTGATGAGCAAGGCATCAACCAACAAAAAACTGCTGGCAATCTTGCTGCTGGCTCTGGTGTTGCGGCTGGCACTCTGGGCACAGCCGCTACACGAACCAGCCAATGACGAGACCGAGTATATCGCTGTTGCCTATGACCTGCTGGACGGCCACGGCTGGCAATTTTACGAGCAGTATCACTGGCTGCGTGCGCCGCTCTACCCGCTCTTTCTCGCCGCCTCGCTCTGGCTGACCGACGGCAACCTGCATCTGGCAGCCCTGCCCAATATCGCGCTGAGCGTCGCCACCGTCTGGCTGATCTCTGTGCTTACCAGCATGATAGGTCATGGAAAATGGCGAATGGAGCATGGAGCATGTCCGACAACCGCACAGAATGCAGAATACAGAAGGCAGAAGGCAGAAGGCCCGACAACCGCACAAGCCGCGACCGTCGGGCAGCAGACCGCAGACTCCTCCATCCCCCTGCTTGCGGCGTTGCTTGCGGCGTTGCTCTTTACCTTCAACACGTTTGCCAGCCTGTATATGAGCGAGACGCTATTCAGCTTCCTGTTCACCGCCGCCCTGCTCGCTGTGCTGAAAGCAGTGACGGCAAGTGGGTGGAGCGCACAGCGCACAGCGCACAGCGCACAGCATGGCCCAATTTCTCCATTTTCCATGCTCCACTCTCCACTACCCTTGCTGGCAATCGGGGGGATTTTGTATGGCCTGGCAACGCTGACGCGCTCCGTGTCGCTGGCGTTTCTGCCCTTTGTTGTGCTGTGGATAGTGCTGGTGTCGGGGTTTGCGCAGGGGTTTCGGCCCACGCTGACTCGCCTGCGCTCCTGTATCCCGCCACTGCGCTCGCTTGCGGCTGGCCTCATCTTCTTCGGGTGCGTCTTCCTGCCCATTGCCCCCTGGACTATCCGCAACTGTCAGGCATACGGAAGCTGTATCATGGTGGAAACGGGCCTTTCCTACAACCTGTGGGCATTTAGCGAGCCGCAGGTAACGCAGGGGGAAATTTTCCGCACGTTGGAAGCCATCCCCAACCCGGCCGAACGCGCCGAAGTCGCCACACAGCGCGGGCTGCAGCGGCTACGCGAAGACCCGACCATTCTGCTGCGCAAGCCCTGGCCCAACTGGGTAACGCTCTGGCGCGTCAAGCCTATCCAGGACCGCTTCCTGGTGCCCGACTACTACACCGACCCGCCGCCGCTGGTCTTTCTGGGCGCACTGCTGCTCGACGACGCGCTCTATGCCATCATTGTGCTGGCAAGCGTTTTTGGACTCACGCACGCGCTGCGCAACCCGCGCACACGGCTGCCCACCATCCTGCTCAGCCTGTGGCTGCTCTACATTATCGGCACCACCATGCTCACACATGGCGAAGGCCGCTACCGCCATTTCCTCTTTCCCGTGCTTATCCCCTATGCTGCACTGGTCTTGCATCGGGTGGCTGGGAAAAGCCCCTCTCCCTTGATGGACTCTGATGGTAACGTCCGTCCAACTCCTGGGAGCACGGGCAGCTCGCCTGCCCCAGGC
>CAYFVX010000268.1:0-6151 GCA_964346425.1 uncultured Chloroflexaceae bacterium
GCGGCTACGATTCCCAACGGGGTTCTTTTCCTCGAAAAAGTCTCCACATGTGAGCGACCCCTGACCCCTATTCAAGGGGCAACGCCAGAATATCCTCCGTAGCAATCGCATATACCCGCTCTGGCTCCGCCTTGCCCTTGAGCGTGATAGAAGCAGGCGCGGCTGTCATCGTACATTGCGCATACTCATAAGTAGCCCTATCCATCAAAACCCCACCCACCTCAGCCGCGGATTGCAGGCGGGCAGCCACATTCACCCGGTCGCCTATCAACGTATACTCCTTGCGTTCGTCCGAGCCAATGCGGGCCAGAATAACCTTGCCAGTCGCCAGCCCGATACGCGTCGGCAACGGCGGACGATGATTGGTGAGCTGTTGCTGGTTGAAATCGTTGAGCGTCTGCTGTATCTTGAATGACGCACGCAACGCCTGCTTTGCATTGCTAAAAAACGCCAGCATCCCATCCCCCAGAAACTTATCTACCTCGCCCTCATGTTCATACACAATACTCGCCAACCGCTGCATATACAAACTCAAGTCTGCCAGCAACAGGTCAGGGTCAAGTTCATCCGAAAGCGTCGTGAACCCCTGCACATCGCTCATAAAAATCGTCAACGTCTCTCGCCGGTGGGGTGCTTGCTCGCCCGACAGAGCATTGGCCGCAATCGTCTCCCATGCTTTGCCAGAGAGATACTGGCGCACCGTTGCCTGCAACTGCTGAATTTGCAGATAGCGTTCGCGCAGCTCAAGGCTCTGGTAATAGATCGTCAACTGGTGATTGATACGCGCCAGCACTTCCTCAATCTGAAACGGCTTGGTCACATAATCCACCGCTCCCATATTGAACGCCTTGATTTTATCGAACGTCTCATCGGAAGCACTGAGGAAAATAATCGGTATCTCGCAGATGTGGCGTTCGCCCTTACCATTCATATCGCAGACCTGCTCCGAAGTTTTCAAACGCTCACACACCTCGTAGCCATCCATGACCGGCATATTGATGTCGAGCAAAATTAAATCAGGTGGCGAAGCATCCACCGCCATCAGTGCCATCTGCCCATTGATAGCTGCCCGTACATCATAACCATGATCTTCGAGCAAATTGGAGAGCACATCCAGGTTTGAAGGATTGTCGTCAACGATTAAAATATCTGCCTTTGGTATTCGGGTCATGAAGTCTCTCCTTATTGGTCCATGCTCTCAAGGTTTCTCCCAGGTTCGTCTGATTGCTTCTCAAATAGCCTTGCTTTGTCTTCGCTAATTCCCATTCGAGAAATATATTCGTGCTATTTGTGCTATTCGTGGTTCCTGCCGGGTTATCCGAATTGGGCATTACGCACCATCCAGCAACGCAAGAATAACATCAAACCGATAACTCTTCACCGTCTTCGCCAACTCATTTGCCAGCGCAGGATGCTCGTCTCGCACCCGCTCAATCGCCTGATTCGCCTTGCGCCCATTCAATGTAGTCGCCGCCTGCCGCAGCTCATCACGAACATCGGCTGGCAACTTTGCCAATGTTTCCGCCGAAAGAGTCTCCTCTTCCTGCGCTGTGGCAGAGGGTGCGGTTGCCTCGGCATACGTAAAACGCACCTGCAAATGACGTGCCATCTTATCAAACACCTGGTCTTCGCGGAACGGCTTGATAATGATGTCATCGCAGCCAGCCGCCAGCATCGTTGGCTGTTCATGCTCAAACGCACTCGCAGTTAGCGCAATAATGACCGTCTGCTTCCCCTGCTCGGTCGCCTTCATCCGCCGGGTTGCTTCGTAGCCATCCATCACCGGCATACGCATATCCATCCAGACAAGCTGCGGCTGCCATTCCTGCCAGATGTCCATCGCCTCCTGCCCATTCGTTGCCTCACGCACCGTGAACCCCACCGACTCCAGCAACCTCACCAGCGGCAGACGATTCTCCCATGTATCATCAACGACCAGAATCCGATAATCCGGCTGCCCGTCTGCCAGCCCCGTCACCGCAGGCTTCTCCTCTGCCTGTTGTTTCACCCGTTCCGCATCCGACGTGCGCACGCACACGTGGAACCAGAAAACAGACCCCTCGCCGGGCGTACTCTTGAAATGCAGCTCACCACCCATCAAATTGACAAACGCACGACTGATGGGCAGACCAAGCCCCGTCCCTTCCTGGGATTTTTTGCCGCTTTGCGATTGCGAAAAAGCCTCAAACACCGCATCAGTTTCCTCTTCAGCAATCCCCTCGCCCGTATCTTCCACCGCAAAATGCAACAGCACTTTCTCCGCATCACCATCATCGGTTTGTGCTCGCACCTGCACCGTCACCCCACCCTCACTCGTAAACTTCACCGCATTACTGATCAAGTTCATCAAAACCTGGCGCAGCTTGCCCTCATCGCCATAGATGTAGAGCGGGATATCGTTTGCCTGCGCAAATGTTAGACTGATACCGCGCTGTTTGGCCCGCACCTGGAAAAGTTCTTCCAGCCCGGTCAGGAAATAGTGTAGATGAAAGCTCTTTTCATTCAAAACCTCGCGCCCCGCCTCAATCTTTGAGAGTTCCAGCACATCATTGATGAGGCCCAGCAGATGGCTCCCACTCCGCTTGATGATAGCCAGATTCTCCCGTTGCTGCGGACTGGTTGTCGAATCACGCTCCAACACCTGCACAAAGCCCAGAATAGCATTCAACGGAGTGCGCAACTCGTGGCTCATGCGCGAAAGAAACGCACTCTTGGCATGGTTCGCAGTCTCGGCCGCCTGCTGTGCCGCACGCAACTCTTCCTCCGCCTGCTTGCGTTCGGTTGTATCGTGCTGCACAGAAACCCAGTGGGTTATCTCGCCTTCCGCATTTTTGATAGGAGCTATCCGCCACTCCACAAAGTATTCTGTGCCATCTTTGCGATAGTTGACTGTCTCGGCACGGAAGGGTTCGCCACGCTGCAACGTCTGCTTGAGGTGGTCAAGCATGGCGCGGTCGGTTTTTGCCCCCTGCAACATACGCGGCGTCTGCCCGATAGCCTCGTCATACGTATAACCCGTCAACGCCGTAAACGCCGGGTTCACATACACAATACGTGGGCCGGGGTGTTCCAGTTCAGCCTCAGTAATCAGCACACACTCCGTCGAATGCCGCACGGCACCATCCATCAACCGCAGATTTGACTCAATACGCTTGCGCTCTTCCAATTCCCGTTGCACCCGCGTATAGAGATACGCATTATCCAGCGCAATCGAAGCAAGTGCAGCAAATCGCTCCAGAATTTCAACCTCGGTGGAGCCAAAAAAACGTCCCTCTTCGGTATAGGCCAGCCCGATGACCCCGATGACCTCGCCATCAGACGTCAGCGGCACTCCCACCACCGAGCGCAGCCACGTCTTCACAAACTCGGACGGGCGATGCGACCAGGATGGGTAATCATCAACTGTCATCGTCTCGCCCGTCTCCCACACAATCCCCGCCACGCCAGCCCCCTTGCGGGTGCGATGTCCCGTGGCATCTGCATGCAGCCCGATACCCACCCGCAACGTCATATCGGTCTGGTCAGATTCCAGCAAATACACATACCCATGCATCGTCCCCAACAATGCACCAGCCTGCGTAACGATGGCCTTCAGCAAATCGTTGATATCCAGACGCCGCAGCAAACCGAGCGTCACCTCGTGCAAAGCCTGCAAATACTCATTCTGACGCTGCAAAGCATCTTCTACCTCTTTGCGGCGGCTGATATTGGTCACGAACGTGGCTTTTTTAGGACGACCATCTATGCCCGTAATGAGCGCAGCGTCCGCCAGAATCGTCAGCACCCGCCCATCCCTGGAAACCACCCGCCATTCGCCCTGCACCTCGGTTGCCCCCTCAATATATTTATCGTGCAACTCGCGCATGAATGCCCGATTGTCCTCAGGCACAACCAGCGTGAACGATTGCCCGAGTAACTCATCCGTCGTATAACCATATAGTTCACAGTAGGCGGGATTGACGTATTCATACAGACCATCCTCGTTGGTGATGCAAATACCGGAGGGCGTATGTTCAACAATGCGGCGGTAGCGTTCTTCGCTGGTCCGTAATGTTTCTTCGGCTTGGATACGGGCGGCCGTCTCGCGGGCGAGTTGCTCTTCTAGCTCAGCAACCCGCTGCTGAAGCTGATGAATGTCCTGGCTCTGGCTCATACTGCTCTGTCCTCATTCCTATCCGGTCGGATACTGCTCTTTCCATTGTAGCATAGAGTACTATGAGTAGGGATGAGGGAACAGCTTTTGTAAGCAGCATGTCATGTTTGGACTCTGTTGGTCCATGTGGTTTGGGTGATACCAGATACGTTTGAAGAGTGAGAGAAACCGCCAGGACGCCAGGAACGCCAAGATTCGGGCAGAGAGAAGGGGAAACCCTGTTCTCTCTGTGCTTCCGTGTCTCCGTGGTGAAAAGAAACTATTCATCCGAACCTGGTATGATAAGGTAAGGGTTTGGCATCGCCAAACCCATGCCTGGGGCAGGCGAGACGCTTTCGCTCCCAGGAATTGGATGGACGTTACCAACAGAAGTCATGTTGGTGGGGAGGCAGGATACCGACGCCCCGACGCCCCGCTGCTCAAAAACACCCGTGCATCTCCTGCCGAAACAACAACAACCCGAGCATCTCCTCCACCGCCCCTTCCCAGGCTGCCCAGTGCGGCGTCTCCCTGGGCCAACCTTGCGTAGCCTCCTGCGCCAGCGCAGGCTCCATCATACCGGCAAAACTCGACAAAGTTCCCAGCCCAAAAGACGAAACCCCCTTGCCATAGAGCGCAGCTTCGCCGCTACGCCGACGTAGTGCATCAAGCACCGCACGCGTCAACTGCACACTCCAGGGATGCGGATAACTCGTCAACAACTCTAACACAGCAGAACGGCTCTGAAAAGGCTGCGGCGACTGCTGCAACTGTTCCAGCAGAATATCCTCAACACGTGCAACCGGCAACGTCGCCACCAGCACCTGCATTGTTTCCGCCGCATCCTGCCTGAGCAAATATGGCAGCAACGCCTCCACCAGCGCAGCATCGCGGAACGTATGTGCCGCCTGCGTCCAGGCGTGCAACAACATCGTCCACCAATCGCTGCGCCGTGCCGCCTGCACCAGCTCCTCAGCAGTGATATCCCACTGCGTATACCAATAAGCTGGCGGAATACGGGCAAGCATCTGGCACAGCCACCAGGCACGCTGCCCCAACTTGAGCCGCGCCGGCGGATCGGTCGTTATCCCATCCCGTTGCATTGCCTTATCGCACTCTTCCGTCAGGCTTATCTCAAGCGTATGCCGCTTCTTCCCCCGCTTCAGCGTCAGAAGCGGCGTTGCCCGCTCACGCAGACGCTGGCTCAAACGCGAATCAGGCAACTGACTCAAACAATGCGCAACAGCCAGCCGCACCTCCTTGCTGCGGTCGTCCAGCGCAGTCTCAAGGAACGGCTCATCATCCATACTCAAGCTTTCTTCCAGTGCAGCAATGAACTGCCTGCGGTCATCCGCCTTTTCTGTCTTCCAGGTATTTACCAGCAACTCACGCCCGCGTGCCGGGTCGGTGGCTCGCAAGTGGCTAAGCAACGCCAGCCGAGCCGACGAGCTACCGGTCTGCCAGTGTGCTTCTATCTGCGCATCATCCAACTCCTGCGTCGCCAGAACCACCGCCTCCCGCGCATACTGCCATTTCGGGTGGTAAGCAGCCAGCCAGTGGCCCCGCCTGCCAACAACCGCCAGAACCACGGAACGCATTTCTGTTTCTCTCGCCCCCAGGTCGAGCAAAGCTGGCAAATATTCTTCCGGCGCACGCTGCCCCGCCTGCTGCGCCAGCCGCACCCATTCTGGCAACACGTTCGGATATTCCCCTTGCAGCACCCGTGCCAGCACAGCAGCCGCCTGCGGGCTACAGCGAGGTTGTTCATCCGGCGGACAGGGTGAAGGCGGATCATTGCTGGCAATTTGCGGACGTTTGCCCACCTGCCGCGCCAGCGCAAGCGTCGCCGCTGCTGCGAGCAACGTGCCTTCCGCATCGCTGCCATCAAGCCGCGCCAACCACGCCTGCACCGCATCATCCGACGGCTCTTGCGCAGTGTCCAGCACCAGCGGTTGCCGTTCAGTACCAGCTAGAGCACTTTTAAAAACATCATTCCAGTTCATAATCAAGGTTCAGGGT
>CAYFVX010000269.1:0-2648 GCA_964346425.1 uncultured Chloroflexaceae bacterium
GTGGCGGTAACGGTGCGTAATGATGGGACACTGCCGCTGGATTATACCGCCAGGGTTCCGCTGTCACGGTATAGTGTCTGGCGCAGCGATGAGACAGACGGGCTGCAATATCAGTGGATAGATATGCCGGCCGGTGCGCAAACGGTTAAGCTGGCAGATGATGCTATTTCGGATGAGATTGACCTTGGATTTGATTTTCCGCTGGCTGGGCAGTCGTATAATACCGTTAAGATTGGCTCGAATGGGGTGCTTGTTTTGGGGCAGGCCAAGCAGACGAATGGTTTTTTGCCGCGTTGCCCGCCTATTCCGGAAACAGAGGGAGCAGCTTTGATGCCGTTGCGTTCTGATCTTGATCCATCGCAGGGGGGGCGTATTCGCACGGCGCAGGTTGCTGAGGGGTTTGTGGTGACCTACGATACTGTTCCTTTGCACGATAAGGAGACCACCTTTACTTTTCAGGTGCTTTTGCATCCGGATGGGAATATCCGCTATAGTTATGAGGATGTTGGTCCTGTTCCGAATGGTGCTTCAATGGGGGTACAGTTTTCCCGCAATGAGGTGCAGACGATAGGTTGTGAGGAGACAATAGCCTTGCAAAGTTTCTTGACGTTGGAGCTGCGTCCACAGCCAGTTTCCCGGTCGTGGATGACGATCGGGAATGATGCGGAATCAGCAGGTGTGCTTGAACCAGGCGAGGAGGCAACCATTCCACTTGCGTTCCAGTGGCTTTTCAGGAGCGAACAGCAACCATATCTGAGTGGTCTGGAGTTTGAAAGCAATGATCCACGGTTGCCGGTGCTGACAGTTCCGGTTCATACGATGATGTTGCCCTTGACGCGCGAACTTACTTTTGGAGGGGATGAATCGGCGTTGTTGAGTTTCAACAATACGCTTGGTCTGGGCTTTTCGCTGGATGTGTTGTCTGGAACGGTGAAAGAGCAGACAACGATTATTTATACTGAGATACCCACTCCTACGCTTATACCAGAAGAGTATCACTCTGCGGGGCATACCTTTTTGTTGGAAGCTTATCAGGGTCAGCAGTTGGTGTCTGAGTTGACGTTTGCGCCGCCGTTGAATCTTACGCTGGAGTATGATGATAGCGGGTTGGATGGTACGGAGGAGCAGACGATGGCGTTGTTTGTACAGGAAGGGGATGTCTGGAAAGAGTTAAAGACGCCGTCTGCCCAACTGAGTGTGGAAGACAATGCGTTGACAGTTCATCTGGAGGAGATAGGAACGTTTGGTTTGTTCTTCACCCAGGAGGAGTATGAGGTGTATATCCCGCAGGTCAAGAGGTAGTGTTGTGGTAATGGTGGTGCGGCTACGCCGCACCACCATTACCACAGTTTTTTGGGGCGGAGTTTATGGGGTGGTAGCACCACGAAACATCGTGGACGGGATTTTACCGTGGGGTTGCGAGGGGACTTGTGTCCCCTCACGCTCCCCTGGGTCAACTGCGTTGTACTCCACGATATTCTGTGGTGCTACCTTATGGGGTTAAAGCCCCACAAAATCGCCTCTTCTGTGGGGTGTGTTGGCGGCGAAGCCACCAGCGAGCAAGTGGTCGCGTATTTGCGCGAAAATACGGTCGTTTCATACGCATGGGGTTTGGCGGCACCAAACCTCCTGGGAGTGCGGGCATCCTGCCTGTACCAAAGCAGCCAAGATACCTGCGCTCCCAGGAATGCACAGGGTCCACCAGAGTTTTGTATGAGGCAAGATGTTTCGGCTTTGCCGAAACATCCTCCCCCCAATTCATCAGGCTACGACGGTGCCATGCCCTGCAAGGGCTTGCGAGACACAACCGGCGGCGCGAGCGTCGCCCAGTATGACGCGCCCGACGCCTTGACTAACAGCTTCGGCTGCCCCCAGTACTTTTTTCTTCATCCGCCCCTCGGCATAGTCCAGATAAGCTTCCACGTCTGTGCTCGGAATGCGCTCTATCAGGGATGATTCGTCCGGGAAATTGCGCAGCAGGCCGGGGACGTTGGAGAGGAGCAGCAGAGCTTCTGCTTTGCAGGCGACAGCTATGGCGGCGGCGGCGCGGTCGCCATCTACGTTGAGGGGTTCGCCTTTTTCACTGGCGGCCAGCGGTGCGATGACGGGCAGGTAATCTTGTTCCAGCAGTGTGGTCAGCAACGCAGTGTTGACAGTTTCCACTGTGCCGGTCCAGTCGTCACGCAGCACTTTCTGCCGTCCGTTTTCGATGATGCGGATGGCGGCTTTGCGTTTGCCTTGCAGCAGCCGTCCATCCAGTCCACTCAGGCCAATTGCATTGACGCCACGCCCTTGCAAGCGTTCCACCAGTCCTTTGTTGGCGGTGCCGCAGTAGACCATTTCAAATATTTCTAGCGTGCGGCGGTCGGTATAACGGCTGGTGTAGCCGCTGGGTGAGGTGACGAAGCGGGGTGGGTGGCCCAGAGCTTCGGCCAGTTTGTTGGTTTCGTCCGATCCACCGTGCATCAGGATGAACCGTTGCCCATTTTGCCAGAGGGTTGCCAGATCATCACAGAGCGCATCGTAGTCTATACCGGCACTTCCACCTACTTTAATAACAAACATACTCTTTTGCTCCTGCACTTTTTTCTAATCGCCTCGTAACCGGCGCAATTCAGCTTCCAGTTCCTGGACACGACGTGTTTCTG
>CAYFVX010000269.1:2748-6150 GCA_964346425.1 uncultured Chloroflexaceae bacterium
CTTGCGGTTGTGGCACGGTGCTGGTGGGTGGCAGGGTGGTCATACGGTTCCTCCTTCTTCGTTCCATTGTCCTGCTAGAGCGGGTGCAGGCCGGGGAATTCCAGCCCTGCGGTTTCAGCAAACCCGCACATCAGGTTCATGCATTGCACGGCACTACCAGCCGCGCCTTTCATCAGGTTGTCAATCGCCGCGATGCTGACAATCCGTCCGGTTGCTTCATCCAACGCAAACCCGACATCAGTGTAGTTGGTGCCAGCCAGCAGTTTTGGCTCCGGGTAGCGATGGATGCCGCTGCGGTCTTTGACAATGCGCACGAATGGCTCATCGCGGGCGAATGCGCGATATGCCTGCCAGAGATCTTTTTCCGTCAAAGGCCGATTGGCAAAGACCTGGGCGGTTGCCAGTGCGCCGCGCACCATCTCAATGGAGGTGACGGAGAGATGCACATTGGTCAACCCCGTCACCTGTTGCACTTCTGCAGTGTGGCGGTGGCCGACCGGTGCAAACGAACGCACGGCACCGGAGCGTTCGGGGGGGTGGCTGCTGTCGCTGGATTCGGCTCCGCCTTCTGAGGAGCCGACTTTGATTTCGACGAGCACAGGATGGGATTCATTCACCAGCCCGGCCCGTACCAGCGGGAGCAGGGCCATGTTGGTGACGGTGGCGTTGCAGCCGACGCCGCTGGCGTAGGTTGCGCCGCGCAGTTGTTCGCGTCCTCCGCCTTCTGGCAGGCCATAGACAAACCGTTCCAGCCAGGACGGAGCCGGATGTGCTTCGCCATACCAGCGGCGGTAGTTCTCGGTGTCACGCAGACGAAAATCGGCACTGCAATCAATAATGCGCGGCGCAAGTTCTGCATACTGGTCTATGGCTTTTGCTGCGGTGCCATGCGGCAATGCCAGAAACAGGACATCGCAGGGTTCGATCTGGTCGGGATGGGCAAATTTGAGTGTGGTTTGCCCACGCAGGTTAGGGTGAGTCTGGTAGACAAAGCGGCCGGTGAGACGGCGACTGGTTGCCTGGGCAATCGTTACATCGGGATGCCAGAGCAGCAACCGCAGTAACTCACCCCCCACGTAGCCTGAAGCTCCAACAATGGTTACTCGTGTGGTCATGCCTCCCCTCGTCCTACTGCCAGGACGTAGTCTATCATGCGTCCTGGGATATTGACGCCAGTGGTATCTATGCTATTGCGAAATTCCATCGTGTAGTTGACTTCATTCACCAGCAATGTGCCGTCTTTTGTTTCAAACAGGTCTACCGCCAGGATGCCGCCACCAACGGCTTTTGCCGCTTGCAGGCTGATTTCTGCCAGTTCTGGGGTGACTGGGCAATTGCTGGCGTGCCCCCCCCGCGCGGTGTTGGTAATCCAGTGATCGCTGGTGCGGTAGATGGCGCAGATGCACTCGTCGCCTACGACAAAGCTGCGGATGTCGCGGCCTGGTTTGTCAATGTGTTCTTGAATGTAGAATACCGAGTGCTGGTAGTTGCCCAGCACGCTGCGATGTTCGATGATGGCTTCGGCGGCTTCGCGGTCGTTGATTTTGCTGACCAGCCGTCCCCAGGAGCCTATCGCCGGTTTCATGACAACGGGATAGCCAAACTGTTCAACCGCATTCAGGGCAGTTTCTGGTGTGAATGCCAGCAGGCAGCGCGGGGTGGGGACGTTGCCGTGGATGAGTGCCTGCGTGGTCAGGAATTTGTCACCGCAGGTGACGGCGGTATGGTAGCTGTTGATGGTTGGAATACCGGCATCACCAAAAATCTTGAGCAAGCATGTGGCACGGCTATGCTGGATGCATCGCTCAAGCACGACATCGTATGGATACTCATGGGCATGGAGATCAAAAATGTAATCGCGGTCATCTATGCGAGTAAACTCGATACCACGCCGCAATAGCTCTTCAAAGAGCAATTTTTCTTCCGCCCGGATACGCGAACCGAGCACAGCAATGCGCATTATTCCCCCCAGTCTTCTTCAACTTCTGGTGCCAGTTCTACCTGTGGCGGGTCCAGGCTGATTACTTCCAGCTCGACGCCGCACTCCGGGCAGACGATGATTTCACCGACCATGGTATCTTCCGGCAAATCAAATTCAGCTCCACATTCAGGGCATGTGACGTTCATAGAATGGTTTCTCCTTCGCTCCTTCATAGATATTTATACATTCAGCCGTTGCAAAACGGTATCGGTCACTTCGCTGGTGGTAGCGTTGCCGCCGACATCCGGGGTGTATGGCCCCTGGCTCAGCGTGGTATTGAGCACAGAACGCAGACGCCATGCCCAGAACAGGTAGGGATTATCGCCCAGTTCAGGTGATTGTGTCTGCGTGTTGGCAGTCTGTTGTATACCTGGTTGCCCGGCGGCCCATTCGAGCAGCATCACCAGGCAGCCAAAGGTTGCCAACGGATTGGCGATACCCTGGCCGTCAATGTCTGGTGCGGCTCCATGCACAGGCTCAAAGAGTGCGTGGGTATCGCCCAGATTAGCACTGCTTGCCAGGCCCAGTCCACCACTATGAATACATGCCACATCCGAGAGTATATCACCAAACAGGTTGGACGTGACAATGACATCGAAACGGTGTGGCGACTGTGCAACGTGCATAGCCGCCGTATCTACCAGCAGCTCTTCAACGGTTATATCTGGATAGTCCTGCACGACTTCCAGTGCCACTTCGCGGAACAGGCCATCGGAGACGCGCAGGACGTTGGCTTTATGCACCAGCGTCAGCTTTGGTTTGCGCGGTTTTGCCCCGGCGTCCGCAGCTTCACGTACACGCTGGAGGGCCAGCACACACGCTTTGCGCACGATGCGCTCGGTGCCGCGCCGCGTGATGACCCGTTCCGCAATAGCAGTGTTCCCATCATCCGCCAGTCGTTCGCGGCCGGCGTAGAGTCCTTCGGTGTTTTCGCGGACGACGACCATGTCTATGGGGTGTTCGTCCGCTGCGCCTGGCAAGCCGGCGTTGGTTGTCGGGCGGATATTGGCGTAGAGTTCGAGTGCTTTGCGCAGGGCGACAATGGGGCTGCGATAGCCAGGCACGGGATGGCTCGGCGAGGCGACTGCGCCGAACAGGACGGCGTCCGCAGCACGGGCCGTTTCCAGCGTTCGGTCGGGCAGGGCAACGCCAGTTTCGTAAAAGGTGTTCCAACCCGCCCGCGCTTCGACGATGTCGAATTGTAATGGGAGCGCATCCAGCACGCGCTTTGCGGCTGCAATAACCTCCACGCCAATACCATCACCTGGAATAATACAGAGTTTCATGCGTTACGTTGCTTCTCCTGGAAATTTCCCATACTGACGATAGTAGGGGACAATTCCCCCGCTTTCCCACACTTCGCGCTGGAAGGGCGAAAGAGCCGGCAATGTTATCTTTGTGCCGTCTGCTGTCATGATAAC
>CAYFVX010000270.1:0-6148 GCA_964346425.1 uncultured Chloroflexaceae bacterium
GTCTTCCCATAAAGCGGCTCCCAAAGACAACCTGAACCCGTCCTTCCACAATGGGGTTGACGAGTTCATAATAATCATTGGGATCATATTCCAGGTCAGCATCCTGAATAATCGTAATTTCGCCCAGTGCATGAGCGATCCCGGTGCGTACTGCAGCCCCTTTTCCACGATTAGTTGGCTGGCGAATAACTCGTAAGCGAGGGTCTTCCGCCGCTTCAGCTTGAAGAATCTGGTACGTATTGTCCGAAGAACAATCATCCACCGCGATAATTTCCTTGTCCAGATCAACTGCCCGTACTGCCTTGAGAATATCGGGAAGGGTTGCTTCTTCGTTGTAGCAAGGCATAATAACCGAAAGTAATGGTTGTGTCATAAATCCTCTCCTCCTTCTCCTCTCTTAGAAAAAACCGGCAAAAATAATGTGTATACTTGCCCCGTATAAAGAGTGGCTACGATCCTCATGAAACCGCTGTTGGCAGAGTACTCGATGGAGAAAATGCCTTGAGATACCCAAACACCCAGATAGCAACCAAATAAAGCCCTCCACCCAGTACAATAGCCACGAGAAGCCCCCAGACGCCGGGGAGCCAGCTTTGGATGAATTGGGGGGCAAGATAGGTTGTCAAAACTCCTACTGCACCAATCCCAGCAAATGTACGCCAGGGAAGCGTCATGTTATACAGATACATGACGACCCCAGTAAGAATGATGCAATGCACAACCTGCGAACTTGTATTGGCAATAGCCCCTCCAATAGCACCATACGTTGGTATCAGAAAGAAATCCAGGGCGATGTTCACAATAGCCAGCACGATGCCTAACCCGACATGTAACCACATGCGACCAGTAGCAATAATCATAATGCCTAGCAATGCAGCCACTACCCCAAAAAGTAATCCTGAAAGGAGTATTTGAACAACAGGGACTGACGGAAGCATTTTTTCACTGTACATCAAAATAATAATTCTCTTGACAGTAATCCATCCGCCAAAACTCAGCGGAACAGAGAATAGGAAAGCCAGCGTCAAGCCTTGACGGGCTTTTGTTCGGATGTTATCCCAGTTGCCGGCTCCATAATCTTTTGATATAGCAGGTAAAAAACCATTAATTAAGGCCCATCCGAGCAACAACAACATTTCAACCATGGTGTATGCAAGACTATAAAACCCTACCTGGTCACGTGTACTCCACTGTTCCAAAAAGAAGACTTCTGAGCGTTGCCAGACAATGGCTTTGATAACCAACGCAAGAGTAGACGGAATAAAAAAGGCAAAATAACGGTGAATCGTTTGTTTTTCGGGTGTTGCAAGGCTGGTCTTTTGTGCAGAGGAAAGGACTGTTGCAGTTTGAGATTTTTTCAAAACAATAAAGAGACCAATAACTTGCAATACTTGTGGGGAGAGCATAGCTATAAGAAAGCCAGGAACTCCCCATCCCTGCAGGGCAGTCAGACCTATGAGAAGTAATTGAGCAACGGAACCAGCAGCGGTCATGATTGAAGCAAAGCCATATTGCTCACGCCCCCAGAGGGTTGAACGCATAACTGAACTCAGAGCATTGGGGATAACGAATATGGCAATGAGGCAGAGAAGAGTACGTTGAGGTTCAGGAGAACTAATTCCCCAGAAAAGAATGGCTGCACTAAACAAAGCATTGAGTGCAAGAATGAGCAAAGACACCCACTGCGAGAGCTTTCTTGCTTCATCATGCTGGTTACCTCCAAACAATTCCGAGGTAATTTTGGTGAGCGAGCCAGGAAAAGCCAGCGTTCCTAACGTTCCGAGGATGCCCGCCAACCATACATAATAGCTAAACGCGCCATACTCTTCCGTGCTAAGTACTCGCACAATGATAATTGAGCCGATTATGCCTGTCAAGGCACCAGCAACAGTTGCCAGGGCATTCCATAATCCATTGCGAACAGCAAGTTCCTTCATACGTTACTCCTGGGCTGTGATAGAACTGTGCTCACTGTATCGTTTCTCTCAGACCATTGACTCGTCAGACCAATATGCCAGCGACGAGTCTGCGCATCCTGGGCGGAATACCAGAGCGAGATCTTTGCACGTGATGCCTGTTGCTCAAAGAGAAACGATGGTTTATAAATACACTGAGAGTCCCACCCCTCCTTTGATGGTCGCAACACTGGTTCTTCCTGAAATACGAGCGTGTCTCTATCAACAAATTCCCCATAATGAAGGTCAAGCACCGGCGGCCATTTCATACTGTAAGGCGAGCCTTCATCCGGAGCAAACGTTCCAAAGCATACAAGACGTCCGTCTGGATGTTTTCGCACCTCATGATGCCAGAGTCTGCGCCCTGGCGGGTAGGTTATGTGGATGGACGTTGGTGCTCCCAGCGTTTTCACTGTAGCCCCGGAGCGTCTTCGCAAACCAGTTTTATCATAGCGAGGACGCTTGCCATCACCATCAAAAGGCACATAGCCATAATAGACGTGCATCAGTGAATCATCTGTTTGCACGAGGGAAGGAACATTGATTTCCCACGCATCTCGCTCACGAAAACGCCTTGCCACAATGGTCGAATCTTGTACTGATATCCACCCATCTGAGGATGAAACCAGCACAATCTCATCATGTCCTCCTCCTTTAATCGTGTGAACATATGCCATCAACATTGTTCCATTGTTGGTAAGAAAAAGCGCCGGGTCGGCATTGAAAGAGAGACGTTTGACTGTACCTCGCATATACCAGAAGATCAGTTTAAAAGGAATATCCGGGGTCATACCTTTCATGAAATCTAACCACCCAGGAGCAGGGATGATGGGATTGCTGACACCTTCAGGTACCAACCAGTTTATCCCATCATTACTGGCAACAATGGATGGGTTTTCAAGCCGAAACCGTTGCGGATTGGTACCGGGATATGGGGTAAATGCCATCCAGTAACGATAGTTGTGCCAGGGACGCCCAAAAAGAGGAAGCGAATCAATAATACATGGATGTGTTGCTTCATTTGAACCATCATACGTTGGGATGGTACAAACCTCTCCCGTTGGAAACCGGTTCAGTTTTTTCATGTTTCGCTTTTTCCATTTTTTACATTCAGGATGCTTTCCCAGCAAGACGTGCGGTCGACAATACTGAACGCCAGAGCCACGCACGACAAGTTAGAGAACAAGGAAGTGAAGCAATGATTCGCGCAATTGTGACATCAAGACGTTTCCACGAAGAAAGAATATGTGATTGACGCAGATGTGAAAGAGCTTCGTTTGCCTGATTCTTTAACAACAATTCAAAACCGATACTTGCATGTCGTTTTTGCATTTCATCGCGACGCACATCTTCAAGTTCCGCAGGACATATTCCCTCCAGTTTATTTGTCAAGGTATGCAACTCACTTTGCAGACGATGAATAGCCCGCTCAGGACTGGTCATTGAATCATCATGCCTGCGATAGTAGGCAAGCGGCTCTTTGATATAGTATGCATGGGCACCGCGTATCAACAATTGAACCCACAAATCATAGTCCGGTGTGAGGGGCAGTTCCGGGTCAAGCAAGTGTTCGGAAGGATAAATTTCATCTTTAAGCCTGCGACGAACAATCGCTGCCATAATATTGATGAAAGTCCCATACATTATGGCTCGTGCTGACTGGTGGAAGCCCGGTGGTGGAGTATTATGTGGATACAGGTCAGAGTACAGATTGATTATCTCCCCTTTGCTATCAGCTCGGTACATATCAGTATGCACAATCGCCACATGGGGATATTGTTCACCTATTTCGGTTGTTCGCGACAAGAACGTCGGGTTCCACCAATCATCGGAAGCAAGCAGTGCCACATAGGTACTGTTTGGATCAGCCCGTTCATAGCAGAGATTAAAATTTTCTACCGCACTGATATGCATATCATTGCGGAAAAACTTAATGCGACTATCCTGTTGTGCATACCTTTGGGCAATGTCAGGCGATTCATCTGTGGAGATATTATCGCTGATAATAAGTTCCCAATCGAGCATATCCTGCGCCAGGACACTTTCAATAGCCTGGGGCAAAAATCCAGCTCTATTGTAGACAGGAGTTAAAATGCTTACACACGGTGCCACACATGACCTCCTTGAAACATGTTCATTTTATAATTTCAAACATCTTACCATCACCAGGCGCAAACAAAACAGGTTCTCCTATACCGTAAACCTCTGAGGTTTCCATATCTCGCAAGTGTACGCTCTTGTTAAATCGTTGCCCTATGAAGTCTGAAGGATAAATGGCAAGCGTTTGTGATTGGATACAATCCATGTTTACCACAATCACGTACCATTCTTGTTTGTCCGTGGTTGCCAATGTGCTGATGTAACGGTTTGCGTCACCTTCAACCGCAAACTGGTCTTCCACTTTTTGCAGTTGCAGGAGTGTTTCTCGTAATGGAGAAACACGCTGTGCAAGCGAGGTAACTTCTTGATAGAGCGGTGGGTTGTCTACCAACCCTTTCCAGCCTTGCTGGGAGCTATAGATAAACCAGAAAATCCCGGTTGCTCCCTCGCCAAGAGCAAGCCAGTTTTGCGCACGGACTTCGGCAGGAGTTGGCTCACGGAGCGAGAAAGGTCCGCCATCACCAAATTTGTGGGTTTGCAAAATAATCCAGAGTGGGGTTGTTGCTGGTCTGCTTCGTGTTACCTGCCGAATATAGCCAACAAAATCAATATTCTGGTAGCCAAAGCCGGTCAGGGTAAAGTCTCCAATGGGATTGTCATAGCCCGCTGGATACACATCTATCAAGAGGATATCCGGTTGGGCAGCCTGAAAGATTGGCTCAACCCGGTCAGTTCCTATCAAGATTGGCATTGCTGGACGCGAGGGATCAAGTTCTTGAAGTGCCTGGGTCAGCAAGGCTACTTTTCTTTTGGCTGCATTGCCAGGTTCATCCTTAACGATATAGCCTTTGAAACTCGGATGGGAATGAAAGTGTTGAACAACTGGTTCGGCTGCCTGACGTGCTGCGGCTTCAGTAGCTGGTATTTCCTCCGGCCACCAAGTCTCGTTCCAATCACTTGCAGGCATAAAAAACACATTGAATCCTAATTCATCAGAAACTTGCAGCATAGGAGCGTCTCGGCTGGCTTTGTTGTTGGTAAACATGATGGAGTCTAACCCATGACTTGCAAGGTCTTTGATCACCATCCGAAATATCCCTGCATTTCCCCCAAACATGTGACCATCTTCAAAGACCCCCAGCGGAAAATATGCTGTAGGGTCACGGGTTGCAATGTGAAGCTCTGGGGTTACGATTGAAGAAACAGTCATCGCTGTTTGCGTGATAGGGGAAATCGTTGTTTGCGTGATAGGGGAAGCGGTATGCATATGGTTCGGGGTATAAGCAGTTGCTCCGCCGGGGCCAGCCATGAAGTTCTGACGTACTTCATTTACAGCGAGCGCACGATTGTAGATGGAGACCAGGTGGTATTCCCCCAACCAGGGGCGGTCTGCGGTAAGTTCATTTGCCAGTGCCAGACGGTAGTTGGTATTCCAGGCAGAAAAATCTCCCTTCAGAGCCATTGCTGCCTGTTCTTGTCCATGGAGATAGAGTCTGGCTGTTCCTGACGCTTCTCTGGTGTAAACGATATGGGTCAGTTCGGGTGTGAGTGTCCCGGATGTTGTTGAAAGTGCTGGAACACCATTGGCGTCTGTGTCTGTCGTGCGCACTCGCACTGTGTAGAGAGATGAGGGAAGGTCTCCCCATAGTCCCTGCCCAAGCGTGAAATTACGATTCGTCGAATCTGCTGAAAGCGTAAGAATGCGAGCGGGGCCATCCTGTGTATCATTCAAGGGCTTGATCCAGGCTTCAAGCGTGAGTTCGTTTGCTTGCTGAATAGTTTGCATCAGATCTGTTGGAGCCTGTTGGGAAGCAATAAGGGTTGGTGATAGGATTGACAGACCACCTGGTATCCATTGCACAGCCTGTTTATTGACAAGCGAAAGGTTCAGTGGGGATTCGGGATTGGCTGTGTCATGAACAATAGTACCATCTCCTTCTTCAAAGGTATAAAGCACTTCCAAATCTTCTGTAATACGAGGTGTTGAGCGAATGCTTTCCTGGGTCGTATTCGCTATCGGCGAGTTTTGTCTCTCGGCGGTTGTGATATGTGATGTTGAGCGAATGCTTTCCTGTGTCGTATTCGCTATCGGC
>CAYFVX010000271.1:0-6118 GCA_964346425.1 uncultured Chloroflexaceae bacterium
ACGGGCGACTTGTCCCATTGGTATCAGGTTTTGCAAAAATCTCTACACATGTGAGCCTCCCCCTACTGCATCAACACCTTATCGCGCCACTCCTGCTCAATAAGAGCCTGATACCTGGGCGCAGTATCACCAGCAAACGCAGCCACCAACTCCTCAGCAGGCGTTGCATAAGGAGCCAATCGCTCGGCCGCCTCTTCCAGCACCTGCCGCTCCTCCTCTGGCACCAGATTGACATCTATCCCATACCCCAACCCAAAACCATTCTCCGGAATAATCTGCGCCGCCTGAAACTGGGGTTCCAGCAGAAGGTTCGCCAGCACCAGCGCAGCCGCCTTGTTTGGCGCATTCTTGGGGATAGCCACATAATTATAATCGCCAATCATATACTCATCCAACACATAGGCACGCGCCGTCTCCGGCACCAGACCATCCACAATCAGCGGGCCAGTACCAGCGATAATCTGCGTCATACTAAAATCTACCTCCTGATTGGAAAAGAGGCTATGCAGTTGGTTCTCATCTTTAGGATAGTCATTACCTTCGCGCCAGAGACAGGATTCCATCTCATTGAGAAACGCCCAGAGTTCCGGTGCCCAGCGGTCCCAGGTAGACTGATCAAACTCACGCCAGATGCCCGGATCGCCGCTGATTTCATACAAAATCCCCTTGACAAAGCGGGTGCCCTGAAACGCCCCCGGCCCCGGCGCGATATAGGTGAAACGGCCCGGATTGGCACATGCCCATTCGCTCAATTCAGCATACGAGCTGGGCAACTCTTCCTCATCAATACGCTCAATATCGTAGATCAATTGCAACTGCGCCGATGACCAGGGACTTTCCAACTCCTCAATCGGCTCACCAAAATCATACGCCAGTGCCGGATTATCCCAATCCACATAGTCACTATTCGGCATGCTCTTCGTCCAACCCCCATACAGCATATCTGCCTGCTTCAGCGTCGCGAAATTTTCACCATTGATCCAGACCAGATCAATACTGCCCGGATCCACCCCGGCCTCCTTTTCGCTCAAAAGCTGATTGACAAACTCCACCGCATCAGCCACCGGCACCCGATTGAGCGTGATGTCATAGCGGCGTTGCAACGCCGTGCCATAAAACTCATCCACAAAATTATTCACCGGCTCCGAGCCACCCCACATATACCAATTGACCGTCTTCCCACTGGCAGCCGCTTCGACACTTTCCCAGTTCTCAAGCGCAAAAGCGGGTGAAGATTCTGTGCTACTGGCTGATGACTGATTGCTTCCTTCATCCGCTGAAGGAGCAGATGTTTCACCATCAGCAGAGGATGATTCGGCAACATCTGAATCGGAAGTAGGGACCGTTTTCATAGCAGGCCCCCCACATGCACCGAACAGAACAATCAACAGAGACAGCAAACCCACAAACAAACGTTTCATAGAACCTCCTTCTCCTTTCTTCGCAAATCATACCAGCTTCGTGTGTAGAGATTTTTCGATGGCAAGAACTCCATCGAGATTAGTAAACACCATCTGCTGCCCGAACCTTTGCGTCTTTGCGCCTTTGCGGTTATACCAATACCCGGACCTCTGCCTCTCTGCCTCTCTGCTCCTTTGCGCCTCTGTGTTAAGCTTGCCCGGCTGCCTACCCGGATCTGGGGTATCACCCTTGCTCACGCGTATGCGATGAAACCAGAGTACGCACCTCTTCCAACAAACCTTCACGCGTATAACGTCCCTTCTGGAGCGTTTGCTCCACCGAGCCGTTCAATTGTTGAAACTCTTCTTCGGTCAGTTGCTTGGCGGTAATGACAATCACGGGAATATCCTTCCATGCAGTAGTCTCCCGTAGCGTAGTGATGACCTGAAACCCATCCATTTCTGGCATCATTAAATCGAGCAAAATAACATCTGGCTGCTGAGTGCGAATCTGGTCGAGCGCGGCAAAACCATTCTGCGCCTCGCGCACTTCCCAGCCCTCACGCAGCAGCATACGATGCAGCAACTCCCGTGCATCCGCATCATCCTCCACAATCAAAACATGCCCTGCTGACTGGTTATTGTGCGCATGGTGCTGATGTTTGTCTAGCAGTTTCATCAAACGTTCGCGGTCAACCGGTTTGACCAGATAGTCGGTCGCGCCCAGCGCAAAACCCATCTGGCGTTCATCTATGATAGTGACGATGATAACCGGGATATCATTCAGCTCCGGGTCTTCATGCAACGCAACCAGTACCGCCCACCCATCCATTCTGGGCATCATAATATCCAACGTGATAACATCCGGGCGGAGTTGGTGCGCAAGCATCAAACCTTCCTCACCGCTGGCGGCCGTGACGACGTTGTATCCCTCATGGCGCAGGTAGTGCTCCATCAGTTCTCGTGCGGTCAGGTCATCATCAATAACTAGCACAGTACCGACAGGTTCATCAGAAGAAGATTTGCTGCGCAATGATGGCAGGGAAGAGGGGGGCATATCCTGGTTCAGCGTATTGACATTGCGCGGGATCACTTCGGCGGGCAGCCAGATAGTGAAGGTAGACCCCTCACCATAGGTACTTTCTGCCAGAATATCGCCTCCCATCATTTGACAGAAGAGACGGCTGATAGTCAGGCCCAATCCAGTGCCGCCATATTTGCGCGTTGTGGTAGCGTCTGCCTGCGTGAATGCCTGAAAGAGCCGTTCTTGCTGTTCCTCCGTCATACCAATGCCCGTATCCCGTACTTCAAAAATAATCACGCAAGGCTGAGCACCGATAGCCTGATCATCCTCAGCATGCTCAGCCTCTTGCGGCAAGTGATAGCCTGTCTGTGCGCCACGCCAGACACTCAGCGTGATAGTGCCGTGCTCGGTAAATTTGGCCGCATTGCTCAACAGATTAAAGAGAATTTGCCGGACCCGCGTCTGATCCGCCAGCATGTGCCCGATATCGTCCGGGCATTCCACATGCAACTGATTGTTTTTCTGGTTGATCATTGGCTTGATAGTGGTGCTGACTTCCCAGATCAGGGCGCTGATATCGAAGTGTTCCAGGTAGAGATTCATTTTGCCGGCTTCAATCTTGGAGAAGTCGAGAATATCGTTAATAAGCGTCAGCAAGTGCTTACCAGCCGCATGAATTTTTTTCAGGTCTGGCACAAAGTCGTGCATTTCAATCTCGATGGCTTCTTCATGCAGCATTTCACTATAGCCAATAATCGCATTGAGCGGGGTCCGCAGTTCGTGGCTCATGTTGGCGAGAAACTGGCTTTTGGCACGATTGGCTTCTTCGGCCGTGGCCCGTGCTTCCTCAGCTTCAGCCGTCTGCATGCGCAGTTCATTGTTGCGCTCTTCCAGTGAGGTTGTCAAGTTTTGCAGCGATGTTTCACGTTCCTGCACCGCGCATGCCATGCTATTGATGCTGTTTGCAAGCTGACCTATCTCGTCATCACGCGTTGCTTCTGCGAGCCGTTCGGTGTAATTGCCATCAGCGATACGTTCTGCAAAAGTGCGGAGCTTGCGCAGCGGAATGGTGACACTATGCCGCATAAAAAAGCTCAGCAGCAGCAGACCGAGCAGTCCAAGCAACGTGAAAAGCAGCGTCAGTCCACTGGTAAACTGTTTGAGAAAGGTGGTTATCTCTCCGATACCAACAAGCATACCAACGACAGCTTGCGTCTGATTGCGCACGGTGAGCGGGATATACGCGAGTGCATGCGGCGTTTTTGCAAGGGCTATCAAGTCATCAGCAATGACTGTTTCGCCCGTGAGGGCACGACGAGCACCCGCCTGTTCCATCTGCAACGCATTGATGTACGTACTCATATCACCATCGCTACTGCTGGTCCTATTGAGAGCGAGAACCTGATCCTGATAGATGACACCTATGTGTATATCCTCCCGCGATAGAGCGATCTCTTCCAGCAGCGCATCATCAAGCCAGCGGCTGGTCATAATGGTGCCGACAATAGCAGACTCATTGCTACGCAACGGCATCGCCACAACAAAACGCAGGCGATTGTGTTGCTCATCAAAAATAACCCCGCGTATCGGCAAACCCCGTGAACCAGCATCCAGATACGCGTCTTCCTGACGGGTATCAGCAACCGGGGCTATATCTACCAGCCGTTTGTTATCCAGGGTCACGATATCAATATCGTTGAAATCAAAAGAAGAGGAACTAATTAAGGCGGCAACTTCTGCACTGCTCTTGTCTTCGCGGGTGACGCTTTTGACCAGTTGCTGGTCGGCGGCGAGCACTCTGGTGGATGTTTCCAGGTCTTGGAGGATACGGTCAAACTGTATCTGGATACTCTGCACTTCTTTGCGTGCCTGTTCACGCCCGGTCTGGATAGTGAGTTGGGAGACACTGGCATTCAGCAGGAGAATAATGGCAAGCAAAAAGAAGCCCAGGACGATAAATACAATCAGGTTGACTTTGAATCCAATGCTCATGTTTTTGGAAGAACCAGACAAACCCGTGTAGTGCTTGTGATGAGAGTTTACAGAGGGTTTACTGGCAGATGAGGATTCCACTATGCGCAAATCCCTTAAATTCTTTCTATCATCGTATGCTCCTGAACGCCTGTTTTGGGCAGGTGGTTCTGTGACACACATTGTACCGCACATTGTCCTGTCTTGCTTGGGAATACTTTATGATATACTGACACGTATGCTGGTTGACTATGCACCCCAATCCTGGCACGTTTTCTTGTTCTGTCAACCTGAAATAATGACTTAAACCACAGATGACCACAGATGACCACAGATTGCTCTGTCCTCTTCATTGCATCTCTGCATCTCTGCGTCTCTGCGCCTCTGCGTTTAATAAGTAATCTGGTGAACATAGCTAGTATCATCCCATTGCAAGGAGCATTCTTTTGAAACGCATTATCAGCATCAGCCCAGGCTCATCGCAACGCGATTATCGCATGACCACCACACTGTTGGGGACACACATAGAAATCCAACGATTTGGGAGCGATGGAGATAACCAACGGGCAGTCAACCTGGTGCAAACCTATGCCAGCCAGGGAGATGTGCTAAGCCTTGAAGGAGTTGTGCCAGCGTTTCGTACCAGCAGCGATATACTGGTGCAGCGCGAGATAGCTCACCTTGCAACGCATGCAGGCACAACGCCTCTGGTCACCGGTCGCCACTTCAAGACATTGCTCGAACGCTGGTGCCTCAAGCGCATGGCCGAAATACTACCCGGTTCACTACAGGGGCGGCGCGTGCTCATGGTGCAGGGATTGGCGAGCTATCCACTGGCGCAAGTGCTGGTGCAATATCAGCCACACGTGCAGTTTGCCGACCCGCTGCTACAGACAGGTTTGCCCTTTGCCCCTTGCCTGCGCTCGCTCAAGCAACTGCAATGGTACGCAGGTGTTTCCCCATTTCTCACTGCGGTCTGGTCGCAGCAGCAAAGAAACCAGCCAACCCGTCTGCTTGCCCGTATGCACAGACTGTTTGCACAGGCAGGGGTGCTTGTGGCAACCTTTGAAACGCTGCACCAGTTTTTGCCCGCAGACTTGCGCGGGCGTCTGCTCATTACCGACGATCCCACACCCCAGGAAATTGAACACTTGCGCGAACAGGGGCTTACAACCCTGGTGACCATGACACCACCGTTGAGCCAGGAACACCCCTTTGTCGCCACCAGTGTGCTCGAAGCGATAGCACGAGTGGTGCTCGCAGCGCAGGGCAAACAACCAGACGAAGCCCATCTGCTCGACTTCATCAGCCAGGCAGGATGGGAACCTGCCGTGCAACAGCTCGACGAGCGACGAAAAAAACCATCATTTGCGTTTGTCGTGCATCCGTTGCAAGTAGAGCATATTTTTTTGCACCCACGCTTTCGCTTTGCACGGTATCTGCCGAAGCGGTTGGTGGAGTGGGGGGCCGCCTTTTTGCCCCCGCTCTATCTCTCGCGTATTCGCGGCATACGCAGCCAGTCCACCGGTGAGGAGATAGAAGGCATGCTGCTGTCGTTGACCGCCACCCCACGCGAAATGCTGCGGCGTCCGCCCGCCTTTACCTACCGCCGGTTGCTGCATGCAGCCTCTATAGCGGAACGGCGCGGAGCAAAGCTGATGGGCCTGGGCGCGTTCACCTCTATCGTAGGCGATGCCGGCGTGACGGTGGCCCAGCAGTGTTC
>CAYFVX010000272.1:0-6104 GCA_964346425.1 uncultured Chloroflexaceae bacterium
TTGTTGGTTTTTCGACGAAGTCGAAAAACCAACAAACCCCACCAGAATGGGGAGTATGCGGGAACCAGGTTCCCGCACACTCCCGCAGGAGACACCCACTGAGGGTGTCAACCCCAGGGAGCGCAAAGGAACTCCGTTCCTTCGCAACCCGATTGGGATAAGGTTTGTGGTTTTTGTAGCGAAGCCGCAAAAACCACACGCCCTACTATCCGATATCCGGGACACTGGTATGGCAGGTGCGTGCGTTTTTTTGTGTGCGCCAGTGAAACCTGTTGAGACTCCTTGACCTTGAAACATTGCAGATTTCCGTATTTGAACCGCCAGGGTGGTTTTACGTTTCATCGTTGCTTTTCCGGCGGTTGGCAACAATGCGTAGCGACCCATGCACCAGCACACCTGCCAGCGACAGCACCGCCAGCCCCCAGCCAACACTATCCAGCAACGGGTTGAAATCGCGGCCGGGCAGATAGGTCTGGTCAAGTTGCGCCAACCGGCCATCGCGACTATGGCACTCACCACACTTCACCGCCTGGTCTGCTGGCGCGATATTGTGGTTGAGCAACCAGGACATCTCGGTAGCCACAAAGTCATGGCTTCCGCTATATGGTAGCTCTTCGGCTTCCATCCCGGTTGCAATCGCTGCCTCCCAATCCATCCCATTCCAGTAGGCACGCTCATCCTCACCAGCCAGATGCACTGCTACCAGGGTATTGTTTTCCGCATCATACGGGATGATTCCCTGGTAGGTTCGCGTGGGCCAGAGCCGCGCATCCGGGTTGTCAGCACTGCCATGCAGCTTGTTCAGCGCAACCTGCTGGGACGGATCAATCGTGTCACCCACCTGCGTATAGCTGATAGCCCCGCTAAACCAGATATACGCAGGTGTCACATTCTGCTGCCATTCAAAAGCCCCATAATGCCCGTGGTACGTCAATAAATCCTGCGCATTGCGTTCCACCAGCGGCCCGCCTTGCTCATTCGTGCGCCCTGCCTGGGACCAGTCCCAGGAGACCATCGTCGGCGCAGAGCGTGCATAGTCAGGGATATGGCAACTCTGACACGCCACCCGCTCCGTATGCTGCGTCAGCACCGGATTATCATGCACATCGTCACGGTCGTGACAGGAGATACAGGTCGCATGCACGCGGTGGCTATCCGCCATATCGCTCTGCGAAACCGGTTGATAGTGACTGCTGAAAAACTGGTGTCTATCGGGTTCGTGGCAGGAGCTACAAGAGAAACTCAAATAATCGGTTCCCATATGCACATCTTGCTCAGGGGATGGGTCTGCCAGAGCCGCAGGCAAATTTCCGTGGATGACAGGGTTGGTATTGCGTGCGCCAAAGTGACAGGAGCCGCACGTCTCGCGGCTGGTCGCGCCCACATTCTGGGCTATCTCGTTCAAGTCTGGCGGTTGCCAGGTGTTCCCACTGCCAGGGGGATATTCGGTTGGCTCGTAGGCCAGATGACCTGCTGCCCCTGGGAGTTTGTCATACGTACCCGTTGTATCGTGGCAGCTCAGACAGTCTACGTGATTATCGGCATTGAAGTCAAAATCCTCACCGGCAAAACCATACCCATTGTGGCACGTCGCACAGTACGCCTCATTGGAAGCGACAGACAGCACATTATTATCAATGATGTGCCGCTTGCCATACTGGATACCACTCTTGGGGAAAGTATGTTCCCAGTTCCAATGGATCGTTTCGTGCAACTGTCGTGCGCCCTCCGTATGGCACGTCAGGCAGGCACTTGTGACCTCGGTTGCATCCGCAAAAGGCTGCTTCAGTACATCAAACTTGCTATGATCAGCGGTAATAGGGGGAACAGGTTCTGGTTCTGCTTCATTCTCATCTTCTTCCGTCTCTGCACTGTCTGGTGGGTCATCTTCTTCCGACTGAGCATAGGCTATCTGGGAAGCCAGCAAGCCACCCGCCAGAAGGATAAAGAACAGCGCAAAGACAGACCAGCGAAAGCTGGCGAGCATACGCATAGGATAGAGGCTCCTTGCATACACCTTTGCGTTCTCTGCGTTCTTCTGCTTTTTTTCTGCACCATTCAGGCACATATGATATACCTCAACACAGGGAGAGATGACGATGACAAAAGACCCGTTGCAAGCTGAAAATGACAGGCTTCGCCAGCGGATAGCCAGGCTTGAGCGGGAACTGGAGCACGCAATCAGCACCAGCAGTGCCAGCACCAGCGAGATTTACTCCAGACGGCCAACCATATGCCCAGTAGCCTCTTCGTCAAAGACCGCGAGGGACACGTGCTGCTGATCAATCGACAGATGGCGAAGATTTTTCAGCTTGACCCACAACAGGCAATCGGCAGGCACCAGCGCGACCTTTTTCCCCCGGAAAAAAGAGACACATGGCAGCAAGAAGACCACCACTTGCTTGCAACTGGCGAGACGATACGATCTGAAGACACCACGATGCAACAGGGAGAACAACATCACCACCTCATCACCAAATTTCCCATCTATGACGAGAGTAACACCATCGTTGCCATCGGTGGCTATGGTGCCGACATTACCGCACGCAAGCAGATGGAAGAAACGCTGCGTGAGAGCGAAGAACGTTTCCGCATCCTGTTCGAGAGTGCGCCGGATGCCATCTTTATTGCGGACCCACAGAGTGGGCAGATTGTGGATGCCAACAGCCAGGCGGAGCAGATGTTGAAGCGACCCTATGCAGAAATCATCGGCATGCACTTTTTGTACCCCCCCTGAAATTCAGCAGTATGCAAAGACCAGAAGGTGTCTCTTTGCATAAACAAAAGCGCATTGTCTCTCCGGTCGAATATCAAGCACGCGGATGGTAGCATCATCCCGGTCGAGGTGCTCTCATCAATAATCTCCATCAATGGTGCATCGTTCAGGGCATCTTCCGCGACATCACCGAACGCAAGCGGATGGAAGCTGCGGGTAGCACCACAGAATACCGTGGACGGGACTTTCCAAGGTGATACTTGTCATAATAAACAAATAAACGTCTAGGACGCATTGGTGATACATGCCTCTCCCAAAAAGAGAGAAGACCTGGCATGGTCAGGGAGGTTCCACAATGAAACCATTGTTTCAACCACCAATGCGTCCTGAACAAGGAGTATGCCCCAAATCCGGCGTGTGGCGCAAGTGACCGTATCGGGGTTCACTCGCACAAAGAACGACGGTACCTCTGTCATACCTGCTAACGTTTGCAGAAACCACCGGTACCCCGCTCTATGGCTTGAAATACCCCATGTGGGTGGTCATCATTATCATGACCTTGCGGGCGTATGGCTGTCCGATCCCGGCTATTGTGGCGGCCTTTGGGAGAGATGAACGCACGGTTGCGGCATGGGACACCAAAGTTGGGCAGCATACCAAACAGGTGCAAGAGGACATCGTGTGTCAAGGGAACGTGGACCTGGGACAGGTCCAAGCCGATGAATTGTATGGGAAAACCCAGGGCGGGAAGTTGTGGATAGCGACCGCGATGAGTGTGGCAACCCGCTTGTTTGTCTGGGCCGCAGTCTCGCCCATCCGCGACAGTGGATTGCTTACCGTCGTGATGGAGAAAGTGCGGGCTGCGGCACGTCTTGGTCAACCGATCCTGTTTGCCGTTGATGGGTTCTCGGCCTATATCACGGTCATTTTGCATACCTTTCGAGATACCAGGCATACGGGCAAGCGCGGACGTCCGCGGAACGTCATCTGGTCGGACATCCATCTCGTCCAGGTCATCAAACAACGCTCGGGGTACGCCCTCAAAACGGTCAAACACCGATTGGTGCATGGATGTATGGACCAGGCGAAGCAGATCATCGCCCGCACGCAACGAGGATTGGGGACGATCAATACCGCTTACGTTGAACGACTGAATGCGACCCTGCGCGGATGGTTGCCGGCAGCATTGACGCGGCGCAGTCGCACACCCATGACGCTGGCCGAGCATCTGGAAGCCAGTGTGTTTTGGGTTATGGGGGTCTACAATTTTTGTCGGGTGCATAGCAGTTTGGGGGTCAGCCCGGCAATGGCAGCCGGATTGACCGATCATGTATGGACAATTCAAGAACTCTTGTTTTACAGAAAGACCTGACATGGTACTCCACGGTATTCTGTGGTACTACCGCATCCGTGTCTCCGTGGTGAAAAGAAACTCTTCATCCGAACCTGGTATCACCACTCACCGTGCCACCAGAGCAGGACTGATCCACCCCTCGGTCGCTGGCGCAGACCGGTCACTGGAACAATTGCTTGCCACCGCCAACACCCGAATGTATAGCCAGTCATACCCATCCTGCTGCTGTTGCTGCAACACTTCCACTTCATCGCCCGGACAGACCCGCGCCACCACACTCTCACTGTTCATCTGCGGCTGGTTGCGCAGATAGCCGCCACGCACGACCACATACACCCCCGTCGTAACCAGCGTGCGCGTTGGCTGGGCTGTGACGGTGGGCAACGGTTGCGCTACCTCTTGCTCATCTGGTTCGCGCATTTCCAGCAACGGCAGAGCAAATCCTGCACGATACCACACGCGATGCCCCAGCCACCAGGGTAACTCGGCGGGCAACATCGCAAAGAGCCAGCTCATAGGCTGGTGCGTGCGCTGCGTTGCTTCTGGTGCCGGCGCACGCTCATCTTCGTGCAATGACTGGCCCGGCGGCATCGGCACCCCGCCATAGGCACGCGACGTTTCCAGGGTAGGTTCCTTGTTGGAAGGTATCCAGGCCACCGCATCTGCCAGGACATCAAGACTGTTATCCTCGGTGAAATTGTTAATCTCCACCGTCGGCATAAACCGCGCCCCAAACGGATACACCCCCAGGCTCACCCACTGCCCGCTATGCGCCTGCTGGTTGACCTGCACAGTACTGACCCCCTCATCATGCGTGATGGTATAGCGCACCGATTGCGTAGCATCGCCATGCCCGCAGCCGGGGATATACGCCTGCACCTCGTAGACACCGGGGGGCAGCACGGTGGGAACCCATGAGGCCCGACTGCTGCTTGCCTGCAGATCGCTGGTCGAGTTGGTCACGCGGTGTTTTTCATTCACGCCACACCAGCCGGGGGCCCAGGTATCCTGGTTGGAGCTAAATCCCGACTGCGTATCGTCTACAATGTGCGCCGTCTCGGCCGGCAATGGTGGGGTATCGAGATTATCCGGGGGGGTTGCCAGAGCAATTGTCTGTGCGCCCGGCACACGTGTGCCATTCAGATAGCGTGGGTCACCAAGCTCGGCTGGCGGCTGGCGGATACCCGCCCCCCAGACTTCCACCTCCGGTGTGGCTGGCTGGATAACATAGCCCTGCTCACGGTCCCACGCCCGCCAGCCACGCACCCACGACTCCGTCTGGGCAATATACAGCGAGGTATTATTCTCAAACGAGGGCGCATACACGGGGATAACTTCACGAAAAGAGTTGCGCCCGGCATCTATATATATCCCCTGCGTGAGCATGAGGTTAATCCAGGCTTCGATGGAATGCATGTAGCTGGAATAGGTCGCGAAGCGTGTATGGTAGGGACCCTGGCAGGTGCTCCCATCCGCCCCATTGCAGATAACACAGTGAATATTGTACTGCGGACTGCGGCCCGGCCCGGTCACGCCAAACTCCGTTTCCTTCGCAGCAAAGGCCAGTTCAATCACCGGGTCTATGCCCGCATCCACGAGCATCTGGTACATCTGCGGTGCATAGGGGCAGGCATCGCTCACCATGCCGTGCCGCGGCTGGCAATAGACGGCCTGATAGGTTTGCACGCTGATACTCGGCGGTGCCAGAAACGCAAACTCACTCTGCGCCAGCGGCAGGTTGGGGTGAGGCAAACCAGAACCAGCGGGAACAGGGGCCTCCTGCCCACTGCCAGGCAAACGATCCGCCTGCACCCTCATGGTTCCCCCACCCGCAACCAGCAGCAACAACAATAGAATGACCGATAAAACATAGCGCAGCGTGCGGATAGTCTTCGTCGTGTGCATATAGTTCATAACTCCCGTGCAGCCAATGATGTGCTGTGGGATACTATAGCATAATTTTCTTGGGGACCATGGTACAATCAGGAGAAAGATGTGCTTGAGAAAAAACACCATGGGAGAAACACGCCAGAT
>CAYFVX010000273.1:0-6085 GCA_964346425.1 uncultured Chloroflexaceae bacterium
ATCACCTTTTCTTTTCCGCCCCCGGCTGCCCGCTTCTTGGTTGCGCCGCCCCCCCCCTCGGCTCCCCCGGCGCTCCCCCCCCCCCCCGCCACTGTTGCGATGACCGCCACGACTACCGCCCCCGCTACTCGAGCGGGCAGCCGCCCGTTCTTCAGCCGTTTCGCCCGTCAGGACGGCACGACGGCTCAAACTAATCTTGCCGGTTGCCTGATCAATGTCAATAACCATAACATTGATTTCATCCCCAATGCTAATCTCGTCCTCGACGGTATTGACCCGTCCCTCAGCCAACTCACTGATATGCACCATACCATCTTTACCCGGCAAAATATTGACAAAAGCACCGGCCGGAATGATACGTACCACTTTGCCCAGTAAGACATCGCCAATTTTTGCTTCGCGGGTGAGGTTTTCAATAATCTCGACGGCCTGTTGCGAGGCTGTTCCATCTGCCGTTGCAATAAAAACGCGCCCATCGCTTTCTACATCAATGGTAGCGCCGGTTTGCTCAATAATGCTGCGAATAGTCTTGCCGCCAGGACCAATGATCGCACCAATTTTATCCACGGGTATCTGCAGTGTAATAATGCGCGGTGCATAGGGTGAGAGTTCGGAGCGTGGCGTATCCAGCACCGTTGACATTTTCTCAAGAATGGACAGGCGAGCTTCACGCGCCTGTGCAAATGCCTGGCGCATAATATCGTAGGTAATACCGACCGTTTTGATATCCATCTGCAGACCGGTAATACCCTCCGCTGTGCCGGCGACTTTGAAATCCATATCTCCAAGCGCGTCCTCAATCCCTTGAATATCGGTAAGCACGCGCCATTTCCCCTCATCGCCCGTTACCAACCCCATAGCAATACCTGCCACATGGCTTTTAATCGGCACACCAGCGTCCATCAGGCTCAGACTGCTTCCACAGACGCTCGCCATGGAGCTACTACCGTTTGAACTGAGTACCTCACTCACCAGCCGCATCGTATAGGGAAAATCGTTTTCGTCGGGGAGTACTGCATACAGCGAACGCTCTGCCAGGGCACCATGCCCGATATCGCGCCGACGGGGGACTCCCATTCTGCGTGCTTCCCCGGTGCTATAGGGCGGAAAATTATAATGATGAATATACCGCTTGCTCGTTTCGATGCCCAGGTCGTCAAGGCGTTGCTCTTCGCCCGGTGAACCCAGAGTACTGATAGTCAACACCTGCGTTTGCCCACGTTTGAACAACCCGCTCCCATGGACACGGGGAATGTTTCCCACGTCAATCGAAATCGGACGAATTTCATTCAACCCACGACCATCTACGCGTGCCGCATTATTCAAGATAGCCGAACGCACCTCTTCCTTTAATAACTTATCGTAGACGGTTTCGACAGCTTTCGTCCGTTCATCTATCTCTTCCTCTGGCTCATCTTTCGTAAATTGTGCAACGACACTCTCACGCAAGGTGTTCATTGCCTCCTCGCGGTCGAGCTTATCGGGATTGTTGAGGGTCTCTTGCAAACGACTGCCCAGAAAAGTTGCTACCTCTTCTTCCAGCGAGGTATCCGCTTCTGGTGGAATAAACTCACGCTTGGGCTTGCCACACTGAGCCACCAGTTGCTCTTGCAACTCAACAATTTGCTGGCAAACAGCGTGTCCTTGCTGAACGGCCTCAAGCATTTCGTCTTCGCTCAGCTCGTAGCCCCCCGCTTCAACCATGAGCACTGCATCTTTGGAACCAGCGATAATCAAATCCAGTTTACTATCATCCATCTCCGACATAGAAGGATTCATCACCAGCTTATCCTCAAACATACCAACTTGCACCGCCCCAACCGGGCCGTTGAAAGGGATATCACTGATGCTCAGTGCGGCCGACGCGCCAATAATCGAAAGTGGCCCAGGGTCACTGACCATATCAATACAGAAGGTTGTGACGATGACCTGCACTTCGTTCTTGTAGTCTTTGGGAAAAAGTGGGCGCAAGGGGCGGTCGGTAAGTCGGGCGGTGAGGATAGCGGTGGTTGTTGGCTTTCCTTCACGTTTGAAATAGTTGCCGGGTATCTTACCCGCTGCATACATTTTTTCTTCATAATCTACGGTGAGCGGAAAGAAATCCACGCCTTCACGGACTTCTTTTGCACCCACCACGGTGGCGAGCAGCACCGTGTCGCCATAGCGGACAGTAACAGCCCCATCGGCCTGTTCTGCCATTTTTCCTGCTTCTAATGTAAGAGTACGTCCTGCAATTTCGGTGCTTACAGAATATACTTTCTGTTCTGACATATATCAGCCTTCCTTCAAAGACAGCAACAAAGCACCAGCAAGGTATATAATCTTCTGCTGGTGCCATTCCTTTTTTATACCATATTCACTTGTCTTAGTATCCCGTGGGTGGGGGTAAAACTAATGTCGTAAACCAAGTCGCTCCACCACTGCTCGATAGCGTTGTTTATCCTTTTTATTCAGATAAGCCAGGAGACGGCGACGGCGACCAACCAGCTTCAGCAAACCACGACGGGAATGGTAATCGTGAATATGGAACTTGAGATGCTGAATAAGCTGATTGATACGTTCGGTAATAATAGCGACTTGCACTTCAGGTGAACCTGTATCAGAAGAATGAACCTGATATTCAGTTATCAAAGACATCTTCTCTTCTTTGTCCAACGCCACACGATGCCTCTTTCATCATTAATCGACATATCTGAATTGCAAACAGTGTGTATTATACCATATTTCTCCTCACTCTGCCAAACCCACCATTTTCCCTCCGTTTGTCATTTTGACAAATTCTGTGGATTGTGATAAATTGAGCACGCGGTAGATTTAGATAGGTTTGGGTAACTTTGCTGTGATTTGTTCAGCAGGGGGTTTTCTATCATGAAATTGTTTATGGTCGGTCTGGACCATACCTCCGCGTCGGTTGATGTTCGCGAGTGTCTCGCTTTCAGTCCAACAGACCTTCCCAACGCGCTATCGCAACTCGCCTGTCGCAATAATGGAAAACCGCCACTGCTCGCAGAGACGGTTATTCTTTCGACATGTAACCGGGTTGAGTTGTATGGCGTGGCAACGAGTACAGTAGGAATAGAACAACACATTGTCGAGTTTTTGTCAAAATTCCACAACATTCCTGGAGATAGCTTTTCCAATTCTCTTTTCTTTCGTTATAACGAGGCTGTAGTCACCCATCTGTTTGAAACGTCTGCTGGCTTGCGTTCGCTGGTGCTGGGCGAAGCCCAGATCCAGGGGCAGGTGCGGACGGCCTACGACCTGGCGCAGCGTATGCGTAGCGCAGGAGCTATCCTGACACGCCTCTTTCGCAACGCCATTACGACGGGCAAACGTGTGCGCCATGAAACTTCATTGGGCACCGGGGCAGCCAGTGTCTCACAGGCCGGGGTTGAGCTTGCTCGGCGGCGCCTGGGTACGCTGGATGATTGTCGCGTGTTGCTGGTAGGCAGTGGTGCAGTGAGTGAACTGGCTGCGCAGAATTTGCTGGCGAATGGGGCTGGTGAGTTGTCTGTGGTCAACCGCACCTTTGAGCGTGGTCAGGAACTTGCATCCCGCTATGGGGCTACAGCGTATCCGTATGAGGATCTGGTCAAGATAATGGCGCAGTCCGACATTGTTATTAGCTCAACGGCTGCTCCAGTGACTGTTATTCGCCAGGAACATGTCGCAGAAGCTTTCCGTATGCGTGCTGAAATGGGCTACGTGACCAAGCCAGGCATGATATTGATTGACCTGGCAGTGCCACGTGATATTGAGGCAGATGTTGTGGACGTGCCTGGCGCACACCTCTACACGGTTGATGATTTGCACGAAGTGGTCAATCAGACACTGGAACAACGCCGCACTGCTATCTCGGCAGCGCAGCGTATTGTCAATGAAGAGGTTGAGACGTTTAATACGTGGCTCCGCAGCTATGATGCGTTGCCTATCTTATCTTCCTGGCGCATGCACGCGGAAAAAGTGCGTCATGAAGAGCTTGAACGGGCCAAACGACGGCTGAATCTTTCGCCAGAAGAAGAATATGTCTTTGAAGCGTTTAGCCGCAGTCTGGTCAACAAACTCCTCCACGATCCTACCCTGCGCACCAAAGATGCGGCTGCTCAGGGGGATGGTCAACGATATGCGGCGATGCTGCGTGACCTGTGGAATCTTTAAAATGTGAACTGGCAAGAACCAGCAAACAACAAGCAACAACCAACAAGTACATTGTCTTCAACATAAGTGGAAATCATTTGTAGCAGCTATCAGTTCGGTACCAGTCTGAGGATTATGCCTGGCCCGACTGCGTGATTTTGCTGGCTGGCAACTGGTGGCTGAGTGTATCCTTGACAAGGAGTGGAAATTTCGTGCCGTCTCAAAAAATTGTAATTGGGACCCGTGGCAGTAAACTGGCACTGGCCCAGGCTCGTTTTATTGCGGCAGAGCTAGGTCGTCACTATCCCGATTTGGATATCGAAGAGCGTATTATCAGTACCAAAGGAGATCGCATCCTGGATGTCGCCCTGTCGGCAGTTGGCGACAAAGGCTTGTTTGTAAAGGAAATCGAAGTCGCGCTCTCGAATAGTGAGATAGACCTCGCGGTGCATAGTGGCAAAGATCTGCCCTCGGAAACGCCGGAAGACCTTGCGCTGGTTGCATTCCCCAGCCGGGTTGACCCGCGGGATGTCATCGTTCTACCGGATGGTACTTCGACGCAAGATTTGCCCGCCGATGCCTCACCGCTGGATATCCTGCCCCAGGGAGCCAGGCTTGGAACAAGCAGTCTGCGCCGTGCCTGTCAGGTGCGTGCGTTACGCCCCGATCTTGAAGTGCTGGATGTGCGTGGCAATGTAGATACGCGGCTACGCAAGCTCGATTCCGGTGAGTTTCACGCGATTGTGCTTGCGGCGGCTGGTCTTGAGCGATTGGGGTTGGGTGAGCGGGTAAGCCGTCCGTTCCCTATCGAAGTCCTGCTACCAGCCGTTGCGCAGGGCGCGTTGATTATCGAGACTCGTGCCAATGATACCAGGACGCAGGAACTGCTCAGCGTCTTGAATGACCCGGACTCGCGGGTGGCGGTTTTTGCCGAACGCGCGTTTCTGCGACGACTCGAAGGTGGTTGTCAGGTTCCTATCGCTGCCTACGCCACATGTGGCGACCAGGACACCGTGCTGCTGCGTGGGTTGGTTGGTTCACTTGATGGTAGCCAGATTGTTCGCGGCGAAAAAGTTGGCAAGCGCGATGAGCCAGCGGCTCTTGGCGTTGCCCTGGCGGAAGAATTGTTGCAACAAGGGGCTGGCCCCATTCTTGAAGAGCTACGAACCCAACTCTGAAAGAAAGGAGACTGGTGATTATGAGCATCCAGGATGCGATGACGTCACCTGTTGCCAGCACTGAATCTGTTCCGTTGCAAGGCTGGCGTATTGTGATTACCCGTTCTGAAGAACAGGCGGATAGTCTCTCCCAACGGTTACAAGAACTGGGGGCAGAGCCTGTTATCTATCCCACCATTGCCTTTGCTCCTCCGGAAGACCTGCAACCGCTGGATACCGCGCTGAAGCAATTGCTGGCGGGCGAGTATGATTGGATGATGCTCACCAGTGTGAATACCGTCAAGGCGGTGCAACAGCGGCTTATGGTGTTGTCTCCTGAGCATCCAACGCTCGAAGCAGTTGCATGCAAGGTGGCGGCGGTGGGGCCAACCACGACAGATGCCTGCCAGGAACTATTGCGCATCCAGCCCGCCGTTGTCCCCAAGAAATTTGTGGCTGAGGCCCTGGCGGAAGCGATGGGCGATATGCATGGGCAGCGTGTTCTGCTTGCCAATGCAGATATTGCACGGCCGGTGTTGCAAGAACGGTTGCGGGAAGCCGGGGCAAATATTGACCGTGTGGTTGCCTATCGAACTGTGCCGGCGACGGGTGGAGTGGATATGCCTGCTCTGTTGCATGCAGGTGGGGTTGATGCTATCACCTTTACCAGTGGTTCAACGGCTCGCTACTTTGTAGACCGGATTGGCTCTGAGGCACTGGTGGAAGCACAGAAAAAGGTGATCGCTTGCATTGGACCCATTGCAAGCGATCACCTTTTTCTGTGCTTCCAC
>CAYFVX010000274.1:0-6052 GCA_964346425.1 uncultured Chloroflexaceae bacterium
AGCTCTCAAACGTGCCAATAGCGAACTGGAGCAGCGGGTTGTCGAGCGAACGGAAGAACTGCAACGCGCCCATTTTGCGCTGGAACATGCTGCCGAAGGCATTTTCTGGCTTACCTCGGATGCGCACCTGGTATATACCAATCAGGCAACCTGCACCCTGCTTGGTTACTCGTGTGCAGAATTGCAGGCTATGAGCCTCTTGCATATCGAGTCCTCGCTCTCGCAAGATTTCTGGAACTTTCGCTGGCTCTACATTATGCAGAGCAAATTTGCAACCTTTGAAACATGGTTTGTGCGCAAGGATGGGACAACGTTTCCGGTAGAAGTCACCGCAAACTCCATGATCTTTCAGGGCAAAGAATATATGTGTGCCTTTGCGCGGGATATCACCACCCGCAAAAAAACCGAAGCTCGCCTGCGGCAAAGCGAAGCGGCTTTGCAACAGGCCAACGCGGAACTGGAACAGCGGGTTGAGCAACAAACGGCCGAACTGCGCAGAAACCAGTTTTTATTGCAAAGTGTGCTCGACAATGCGCCAGCCGCCATCTATGTCAAAGATATACAGGGCCGTTTCTTGCTCATCAATCGCTTCACCGAACAACTGCTTGGCAAAACACAGCCAGAGGTCATTGGGAAAACCGGTTACGACCTCTTTCCAACGCAATATGCAGATGTCTGGCAGCAACACGAACAGCAGGTTATCGAGACAGAACAGGCGATTGAGCGTGAAGAAATTGCCCTGCTCCCAAATAAGGTGCAGCATACGTTTCTCTCCATCCGTTTTCCGGTCTATGGAGATCAGGGAGAAATCTATGCGACCGGTGGAATTTCAACCGACATTACCGAACGCAAACAGATGGAAGAAGCTCTGCGCAAAAACGAAGAAAAATATCGTCTGCTGGCAGAAAATATGCACGATGTTGTCTGGACACTCACGAGGGATGGACAATTCACCTATGTCAGTCCCTCCGTTTATTCCTTGCGCGGCTACACCTCGGAAGAAGTCCTGCAGCAAACACTGCCCGAAGCATTGACGCCTGAATCCTTACAACGAGTAACCGAGGCGGTTGAAAAAACTCTGCGCACCGGAGAATACCGGGTAGAACGTATAGAACTCGAACAACCTTGCAAAGATGGCTCTACGGTCTGGACCGAATGTGTGACTGCGCCTCTGCTTGACAATATGCAGACGTTGACGGGGTGGTTGGGCGTCTCCCGCGATATTTCCGAACGGAAGCGTTCGCAGGAACAACTGCAACGGGCGAAAGAAGCAGCCGAAGCAGCCAACCGTGCCAAGAGTACCTTCCTTGCCAATATGAGCCACGAGCTCCGCACGCCTTTGAATGCTATTCTAGGATTTACGCAGTTGCTGGTGCGTGACCAGCGTATGCTTCCCGAACAGGCTGAATATCTGCATATCATTGAACGGAGCGGTGAGCATCTACTGACACTGATTAACGATATTCTGGAAATGTCCAGGATTGAAGCAGGCCGCACCAGATTGCAGGAACATGCTTTTGATTTGCACCAGTTGCTGCATGATTTACGGGATATGTTTCATTTGCGGGCGCAGAAAAAAAGGTTGCAACTGGTACTTACTATTGCGGCTCATGTTCCGCACTATGTCTCCGCTGATGAGGGCAAACTGCGGCAAATTTTGATCAATCTGTTGTCGAATGCTATCAAGTTTACCCATCAGGGTAGGGTGCAACTTTCTTGCTCTGCGCATCCTATGCAACAGGCAACGACCACGGACAATCACGCACCAATTGCGCAGGAACACCGTTTTTTGCTGCACTTTGCGGTGGCAGATAGTGGCATTGGTATTACGCCTGATGAGCTTTCCCGTATCTTCGATCCCTTTATTCAGAACCGCAACAGCCAGCAGTCGCAGGAGGGAACGGGTCTAGGGTTGCCCATCAGCCAGCACTTTGCGCAGATAATGGGCAGTGAACTCCTGGTTGAAAGTACGCCTTCACAAGGCTCAACCTTTTTCTTCGACCTGAACGTCAGGGAAGTGACAGGCACAGATATACCTGTCGGCTCTTCTCGTCTCCAGGCCATTGGTCTCGCGCCCGGCCAACCCCTCTATCGGGTGCTGGTGGTTGAAGACCAGCAGGAGAGCCGTGAGTTGCTGGTTGAGCTTTTAAGGTCCTTTGGTTTTGCCGTGCAAAGCGCATCACATGGGCAGGAAGGGCTTGAACTCTGCAAACGGTGGGAGCCGCATGTGATTTTTATGGATATGCGCATGCCGGTTATGGATGGCTATGAAGCAACTCGACGGATTAAGACGACAAAACAGGGAAGTTCGACGTTTATTGTAGCACTTACGGCCAGTGTGTTTGCGGAGCAACGGGAGCATATTCTGGCGGCTGGCTGCGATGAGTTTATGCACAAACCTTTTCGCCAGGAGGAACTGGTAGAGACGCTGGTGAAATTGCTCGGTGTTGAATTTTTGTATAAAGAGCAAGAACACAGCACGCAAAAACCTCAAGATGCTCATGGCTCTTCGGATGCTCCTGGAGCCGCTCCCTCCGCGCTCACGAAAGAAACCTTAGCTCTGTTACCAATGGAACTGGTGGCAGAATTTCATCATGCTGCAATTCTGGGCAATGTCAAGACGTTGCACGATATGATAGCGATCATCCGAGAATACCAGAACGAACTGGCTGATGAATTGTTGCACCTGATAGATATGTTTCGATTTGACCAGATAACTGCTGTCACGGGTATGCTGATTGAGGATGAGGGCTAATTGCGGCTTGTCGCATGTCTGAAGGGAAAGAACAATGCGGAATATGCAGACCAGGCATGATACCGTGCGAGAAATTGTCTTAATAGTTGATGATGAGCCAAATAACCTGCGTTTGTTGTCTGCCATGCTCAGTGAGCATGGGTATGAGGTGCGCACTGTCATCAATGGCTCGATGGCATTGTCATCTATTGCGCTAGAAATTCCCGATGTAATTTTGCTGGACATTATGATGCCCGATATGGATGGCTACGAGGTATGCCAGCGGTTGAAAGGCAATCCCAAAACCCAGCACATCCCGGTTATCTTTGTCAGCGCAATGGACGAAACGCTGGATAAGATAAAAGCTTTCCGCACGGGGGGGGCAGATTATATCACCAAACCATTTCAGATAGAAGAGGTGCTGGTCCGCTACTACTTTTGCGTGCCACGCTCAGGTTGAAATCAAAAATCTCATAGACGGACTCGTCCAGGCCAGGGTGAACGTTTTGATATTCTGCCAGCGGCAGGTCGCGCAGGCTGACGCCCAGCTCCAGCCCGCGGCGCACCAGTTGCCCCACCTTGCCGTGCGCCTCGCGGAATGGGACGCCCAGCCGCACCAGTTCATCCGCCAGATCCGTCGCAAGCATGGCATCATCCAGCGCGGCTGCCATACGCTGCGGTTTCGCCTGCATGGTAGCGACCGCATCCGCGGCTACGCGCAACGCCAGATCGAGCGTGTCCACACTATCAAAGAGCGGTTCTTTGTCCTCCTGCATATCCTTGTTGTAGGCCATGGGCAAGCCCTTGAGCGTGGTAAGGAGTGCAACCAGATTGCCAAACAACCGCCCACTCTTGCCGCGCAATAGTTCCATGCTATCCGGGTTCTTCTTCTGCGGCATCAGGCTGGAGCCGGTGCTATACGCATCCGACAACTCGACAAAGCCAAATTCGGCACTGCTATAGATAATCAGGTCTTCCGCCAGGCGGCTGAGATGCACGCCGATGAGTGAGCAGCAGAAGAGTAGTTCCGCCACAAAATCACGGTCTGAGATGGCATCCAGTGAGTTTTGCGTCAACCGGTCGAAGCCTTCCATTGCGGTCAGCAACGCTTCGCGGTCTATCCCCAGGCTGTTGCCCGCCAGCGCACCCGACCCCAACGGCAGGCAGCGTATGCGGCGGCTGGCGTCCGCCAGTCGTTCGCGGTCGCGCTGCAACATCTCAATGTAAGCACGGCACCAGTGCGCGAAGGTAATCGGTTGGGCGCGTTGCAGGTGGGTATAGCCCGGCATGAGCGTCTCCGCGTGCTGTGTAGCCTGCATCTGCAATGCCTGCTGCATCTGCTCCAGCCGCGTATCTAGCAGAGCGACAACCTGGTTGCAAAAGAGGCGTATATCCGTGGCGACCTGATCGTTGCGCGAGCGGCCGGTGTGCAGCTTGAGCGCAACGGCCCCTACCAGTTCGCCCAGCCGACGTTCAACGGCGGTATGGATATCTTCATCGCCCGGCTGCGGCACAAACCGCCCCTCGGCGAACTCCTGCCGCACCTGCTCTAGCCCGGAAACGAGCAACGCATGCTCATCCACGCTGATGAGGTCAGCTTGCTGCAATGCGCCAGCCCAGGCGATACTGCCGGTAATATCCTCATCGGCCAGCCTTCGGTCAAACGGGAAACTATCGTTGAACGCCGACATATCGGCGGCGGTGGGGGCTGCAAAACGCCCGCCCCAGAGTTTGTGATTGGATTCAGCCACGGTTATGTATGAACCTCCTTTTGGTTTAGTGGATAGTGGGTAGTGGGTAATGGATAGTGCCCGGTCTCCCTTTCAGCCACAATGGGGGTAAAGGGTGTAGGGGTTTGGGCAGAGGGTGAAAACATGGTTATCCACCCCCTACCCACTATCCTCTCCTCACATGTGTAGAGATTTTTCCTATGCAAGAACCACACCGAGAATCGTAGCCGCGGTTTGTAACCGCGGAATCTGCCCATATGTCCGTTCCTTTTGCAACAAAACCTGCCCGACTGCCGCTCGGTGGATGCATCACCTGGGGGGAATCCATCGGCTATAAGCCGCTGCTATGGTGTCCTTCTACCGCTTTGCAAAGCGGTAGACAAAAAAGTCTACACATGGGAGCTATCCCCTCCCCACTGCTTGTACCCAGGTCTCTATCGTCTGTTGGATTGTTTGCCAGTTGGTTTGCCAGTGCATAACCGGCATCGGCTCCTGCAACGCATCGTCGAAATAGGCCAGACTGTAGAGCACATGTCCGATGTCTTTGACGCCATATTTCTGCTGATACATGTGCAGCATCGTTTGCAGCGAAAAATGGTTCTGGCCCAGCGCATACAGGTCTATGAAATCTTTGCGTGCCCCACGTTGCGCAATCGCGGACAATTTCATACATGCCAGATCCGCCGGTGCTGCCATAAGAAATGTGGGATTCTCCCAGGACATAAGCGGTTCGAGCAATGGGTAGCGATATTCCAGAAAACTGACGTGGACACCTTCGATTGTGCCATGCAGTGTTCCTGGACTGACCTGTCCCGTGATAAAGGCGAGACCAGAATCGCGCAGTTGCTGCGCCAGTTGTAGCGGGTCGGTGAGCGGCTCATCGCTAAACCAGTCAAAGTCCACCGATTGACGGTGTTCAAGCAGCATGGCAAGCGCGGTACCGCCAGCCAGATACATGGGTAGTTGTGACATAAGCGGTGCCAGTTGATGCAGCACCTGCTCCTGTTGCGCACTTATGGGCATTTCCTGGTTCTCCCCACGGGCAATTCTGTTATTCCAGGGTGACGATGGTTGCTTTGCCAGCCACGCATTGACCTGCGGTGTAGAAATATCTAGCACCAACTGCCAGAAGCGCAACTGGTGTGGACGCAAGCCCTTGCCCTGCTGCTGCTCAAGCCAGCGTTTCAGCCCAGCATCGCCAAGCTGCAAGCGCAACCACGTTACCTGCTCCCATGAGCCAGCCGCGAGGATGCGCCTGATGATAAAATCCTGGTTCGTCTCCCAGTGAACATCCTCAATCCGATATTCCCAGAAGAGCGGATGCAGCAGCGGCGGCAGCGAGGTGGGAGAAACTGCCATCTCATTCCCCATCAATCATCCAGATCATCGGCAAAGATATCGTGTACGGGCAGGGCAAAACCCGCCAGCGTCCCCTCACCGTGCAGTGTGTCATCTCTGCCCAACTGCTGCACAGCCTGTTCGCTGCTGGCATGGTACACATGGACCATGAGTTTGCGTGATTCAACCACCCACACAGAGGAAACACCGATAGACAGATACTCCTGCACTTTTTCCTGCACCTCGCGCC
>CAYFVX010000275.1:0-6046 GCA_964346425.1 uncultured Chloroflexaceae bacterium
ACCAGGATGGACTGCAACCCTTTGTCTATGGGGGATTGGCGATGGATGCGGCACTGAATGACATTGCCGGCAGTTTGACTCACTTGGAGGAAACCGCGGTCACACACCGGTGTGCGGCACGATTGCATCGGTTGCAAACGATTGTGGGGCTGCGGGAGCAGTGGCGCGAGCAGTTGCAGGATGTGGAAACGATGCATGCACGGGTGGTTGAAACGGAGCGCATCTTGCGTGGAGCATGGGCCAACGATCCCGCCGAAATCACGAATGCGGCTGTCGGGAGTCGGTTGGATGCATGGTTGGAAACCCTGAAGCGCGAGTGTGAGGCCCCCACCACCACTGACGCCGTGCAAAAGGGATTGCGCCATTTCCTGAAAATCAGCACGCAACTGCGTCCCCATTTGACGGTCTGTTATGATGTGCCCCAGTTGCCCCGAACCAATAATGACACCGAAGGATTCATTCGTCAGGTGAAAATGCGGTATCGGCGGATGAGTGGACGGAAAAGTTGGAATCAGTATCTGATACGATATGGTCCTCGTGTGGTGTACTATGAATCCCTCATGACGCAGGCGGGAGCATCTCCGGCAACCGTGGCAGCGCGGTTGCCTGGCGTGGACCGTGCTGCGTGGCGGCACCAGCGACAACAGCAAAAGGCCCGCGAGGAGCATCAGCGAAATCGCTATCGGTTTCGCAACAAGCGGGAGCGGGCGTTCCAGCATCTGGAGAACCTCTGGGCTGAGGCTGGGGCGACCGTGACGCATCACCATACCAGGGAATAGCGAGATAAGCCAGCAGAAAGCAAAAAACTTGCTTCTTGCACGTGACTTTTGCGCATACGGAAAAAAACCGTATGGGCAAAACTCTCGTGCAAAAATCATCGCTGATAGGTGTTTTCCCTGGTGCAAAGCACCAGACCTGTTTGTTGTGGTATTTTTTCGACTTCGTCGAAAAAATACCACAACAAAGGGGTTTTCTGGAGGACTTCGTCCCCCAGGCCCCCATTTTGTACGCGACTTTTGCGCATACGGAAAAATCTCTTTGACCAGCAGCCGCCTCACGACAGCGTAATCAACACCACCCCCACAATCATAATGATGACGCCAGACAACCGCTCACGGAGACCTTTTTCCTTGAAAATCAATGTGCCAAAGATCACCCCCATCAGAATGCTGGTGCGCTTGACGGAGATAACATAGGGCACCAGCGTCATCGTAATCGCGGTCATCTGCGACATGCCCGCCATCGCCATAAAAAAGCCAATCACGACCAGGTGCTTGAGATGGCGCGGGATTTCCGTCGGGCTTTTCGTATGCCAGAGCACGACCGGCGTCATAATCACACCCGTACAGAGATAGATCATCGTCAGCCAGAAAAAGGGCGAGGAATTGGATACTCCGACTTTGTCCACATTCGCGCCGATACTCCAGATAAACGCCACCAGTAACATAAGCCGCGGGCCAGGCTCGTGCAGCAACGCTTTGTAGGGAGCCAGCAAGCCGTGTTTACGCTGCTTGATATTCAACACATAGGAGCCGATGACAATAAAGACAATACCCACCAGACCCATAGGACGCGGAAACTCGCCCACAATCAACGGCGAGGTAATCAACAGAAAGAGCGGCGTAAAGGCAATCATGGGAATAGTCACCGACAAATCGGAGGCTTTGATTGCCTTCATATACAGGTTGAACGAGGAGAGGACAATAATCACGCCGGCCACCAGAGCCAGCCAGAACTGTTCGCCAATGGGCGGAATGCCTTGAACCCACAATGTCGTAGCAAGAAACGGCAACGGGAAGAGCATCCAGCCCCAGGCAACTACGTATTCGTTGGTTGTTGCCATTGTTTTCTTGCTGGCAATGTCCTTGAGAGCTTCAAAAAGGGCGGTCAAAAAGGCAAAAAAGAACCATGTCATAATGATTGGAAAACTCCATGTTTATTATTGCGCACGACGGGCAAGTGTGCTACCATGCCGCAGTTATTGGGGTGCAACGGAACGTTTTGCAACATAGCATCTGTTGCTTCTCTAAGCAGTGGATTTGGGGGACAAATCCCCCAGAAACCTTTTTGTTCTGGTGTTTTTGCGGCGAAGCCGCAAAAACACCAGAACAAAAACATCCCCCTGCGGCGAAGCCGCAAAAAATCCAACGCACCCCAGCTATTGTATCCTTTCTGTCAAGATGAGCGATATCCAGGCACAAAGAGGTCAACGAGTTCTTACGCGATTCTTTTCCCACAGCTTTTCCAATGTTCTTTTGCTCGTACTGGTCGTGCTGACCCTACGGTTGATTGACCTGGGGCATTTTGTGACCATAGACGAAGCAAAGTTCTGGATACCACGCTCCGAACGGTTTTTGCAAGCAATCCAGGCCGGCGAGTATGCCAGCATCCCGGTGGTGGGGCATCCTGGCGTTACCACCATGTGGCTTGGCAGTGCTGGCATTGCGTTGCGGCGTCTGCTCTTTGAAACGGGAATTCTCCAGACTGAAACATATGCCACCCTGCTGACGCTGCATCGGCTACCGGTGGTGCTGGTGCATACGGCTGGTGTGCTGGCTGGTTATGCCCTGTTGCGCCGCATGTTTGCTCCCGCTGTCGCGCTGCTGGCAGCTCTGCTGTGGGCAACCGACCCGTTCGTGCTGGCCTTCAGCCGTATTCTGCATACAGATGCGCTGGCGGGTACCTTCGCCACGCTGAGCCTGCTGGCCGCCTGTGTCTACTGGAACCATGTGCGGCAAACGCGCTGGCTGCTGCTCTCTGCCCTGTGTGCTGCGCTGGCTCTGCTGAGCAAATTGCCAGCCCTGGCAGTGGTGCCAGTGGTGACGTTGCTGGCTCTGGTTGCGCCGCTGGTAAAGTCCGGGCAGAGCCTCGCGCAACGGCGCAAAGACACAAAGTTCCGCGCAGGACAGTCGCTCCCCACCATCGTCAAGCGCAGATTGCTGCCCCTGCTGGGATGGGGTGCTGTTTTCCTGGCCTCTCTCGTGCTGCTCTGGCCGCTCTTCTGGGTCAATCCGTCCGAGGTATGGCAGGCGTTCCGCTATGGCATCGAGTCTGAGGGGAGCGAGCCGCATATGTGGGGCAACTTTTTCATGGGGCGGCCGGTTGATGTGCCCGGTCCGCTGTTTTATGCGGTCGCGCTGGCAATGCGCACGAGCCCCTGGAGCCTGGCTGGTCTGCTACTGCTACCGTTTGCGTTGTATGCTGGGAATATACGGGCAGGTGTAACTGCAAAGGCGCAAAGAGTGCAAAGGTCCGGGCAAGAGGGGCGTAGGGGTTTGCCGGCAACACCCCCCCACGGCAGACGTTGGTTTGGGATACACCTGTTGCCAGGGGAGAAAAACGCCACATCCCCATCACCAGGTGTGCTGCGTGACCTGGCGGTACTGGCTGCGTTTGTGCTGCTGTTCGTCATTGGTATGAGCCTGTTTGCCAAAAAGATGAACCGCTATCTGGTGCCGGTCTTTCCTGCGCTGGACATTCTCGCGGCGGCCGGGTTGCTCTGGAGTATCCAGGCAATCATCCGCCTGCCGATACTGCATACCCGCCAGCGTTTCGCACATTTGCTGACCACACATGCGCCAATGCTGGCTACATTGCTCCTCGGAGTGCTGGCATTCGGCCATGCGCTCTGGTGGCTGCCCTACAACGTGACCTATTTCAATCAAGCACTAGGTGGCGCACGCGCCGGTGCCCACACCTTTCTGGCTGGCTGGGGTGAAGGGTTTGCGCAGGTGGCTGACTGGATCAACCAGCAGCCGGATAGCAGCAGCGTGGTAACGGTCACCAGCCTGCGCTCGGTGCTCACCCCCTATCTGCACAAAGGCATCTATGCCACCGCAGATGAGCAGGGCGATTTGCCAGGGGGCGCAGGCTATCTGGTCGTCTATCTGAGCCAATTGCAGCGCGGGTTGACGCCACCCTATGACCATTTTTATGCCCAGGCACTGCCACTGCATACGGTGGTGTTGCACGGTGTTCCCTATGCCTGGATCTATCAGGTGCCACGACCAATGGAGCAGCCACTGCAAGCCGACTTTGGCTCTGCGCTGCAACTCAATGGGTACGCGCTCGATACGACAACCATGCAACAGAGTGGCACGCTCACGCTGACGCTGCAATGGTCTACGCAGGCTCCGCTGGATGCTGACTACCATCTCTTTGTGCATGTATTCGATGCGGCGGGCGAGCGCATCAGCCAGCTTGATGTGCCGTTGCTTAACCCACGCTATGGACGGGCGAGCGGACCGGTTCCCACCAGTGCATGGCAACCGGGACGGTATGTCCTGTGGACACACCCGATGCATATACCGGTGGACGCCGAACCGCACTGGATTGCGCTGGGTGTCTACCATCCAGCGACGTTTGCACGGCTACCCGTCACCAGCCACGAGCAGTTGCAGATGGGGACGCCGGATGATGGGGAGAACGCGCTCTTTTTGCCGCCGCTTTCGTCAGTGATGAGTGATGAGTGATGAGTGATGATGCCACATACGGGGGAATAAGTTTCAAACGCAGAGACGCAGAGACGCAGAGATGCAGAGAAGATGAGGGATGAGCATCTCACCAGGTTTCACCTGTTTTGTGTACTGGTTGCGCACGGCAAAAAACGCACGCACCTGCGTGCCACAGCTTTGCCGTGGGGTTTGTTGGTTTTTCGACGAAGTCGAAAAACCAACAAACCCCACCAGAATGAGGAGTGTGCGGGAACCAGGTTCCCGCACGCACCCACTAGTGACACCCATTGAGGGGATGAGCATGGTGGGATGAAAATAGGCGCGAGCGGATGCACGGACGAGCCGCGACCGTCAGGGAGCGGACACGGATAAGGTGTACAGGCCGTTTGTTTTCACACGAGACGCAGAGACGCAGAGATGCAGAGAAGATGAGGGAAATCCTGATGAAACAACAACAACAAGCTCGATTATTGCACTGGCTCTTTGTGCTGCTGCTGGCAGCGGTTGCGCTTTTGCTGCGGGTGCTGGACCTGGGTGGAATTCTGACGGTAGATGAGGCGACGACCTGGGTACCAAATTCGTACCGCTTCCTGCGCGTGCTGCAATCGGGCGACTACGCCAACACGCCCTTTATGGGCCACCCGGCCATCACCACTATGTGGCTGGGCAGTGCGGGGGTGGTGCTGCGCCGTCTGCTGTTCGATTGGGGCGTTCTGGTACATGAAACTTTTCCGCTGGTGCTTGCACTGAACCGTTTGCCCGTGCCACTGGTGACGGTGGCTGGCTTGCTGGCCGGCTATGGCATGCTGCGGCGTATGGTTCCCGCGCTGGTGGCGGGGCTGGCGGTTTTTCTCTGGGCAACCGACCCGTTCTTGATTGCGTTCAGCCGCGTGCTGCACATGGATGCGTTGATGGCGACATTTGCCACGCTTGCGCTGCTGACTGCTCTCTATTACTGGAACTATGAACGACGCATGGTCTGGCTGGTGCTTTCGGCCATCTGCACCGGCCTGGCTATCCTGAGCAAATTGCCGTCGTTTGTGCTCTTCCCCATCGTGACGCTCATCGGATTGACGGGCTTTACCCACGAGCCACATACTGCCGCAGCAGAAGCGGATGCACCTGCCAGGCCCATTGCACGGTTTGGTGCCATGCTGCTGCCACGGCTCAAGGTTGCCGTGCCACACCTGCTGCTCTGGGGCTTTCTTAGCGGGCTGACAGTGGTTGCCCTCTGGCCCACGTTCTGGACCAATCCTGTACGAGCGTATGAAGCCCTGCGCTATGGGGTTGCGGTCGAGGGCGGCAGTCCCCATCTGATGGGCAACTTCTTTATGGGGCAACCAACCGACGCACCGGGGGTGCTCTTTTATCCGGTTGCGCTGGCAATGCGCACCACCCCCTGGACACTCATCGGGCTATTTCTGCTCCCCATCGCCCTGCGGAGCGCACAGCGCAGAGCACAACAGCAGACCGCAGAGTCTTCAGAGTCTTCAGAGTCCTCAGACCCCTATGACCTGCCACGGCTTGCCCGCAATCTGGCAATGCTGGCTGGCTGGTGTGTGCTGTTTGTGCTGGCTATGAGCATCTTTCCG
>CAYFVX010000276.1:0-6042 GCA_964346425.1 uncultured Chloroflexaceae bacterium
GCAGCGTACCCACATTGCCCGGATCCTGGATATTGTCCAGGATAACGCGCAGGCCCGGCCGCGGTGTATGCATCGGTCGTTCTACCACCGCCACCACACCCTGCGGCGTAACGGTATCGGTAGCTGCACCGATTGCCTGCGGTGCGGCTGCATAGCAGTGTTCCTGGTCTGCGATGGCGGCAAGCAGTTCTGCCCCATTGCTGCTCTCCTGCAGATGTTGCGTGTCATAAAGAGCCAGGCGGATGGACAGGCCAGCGTTCAGAGCTTCCTGCACCAGCCGTATGCCTTCCACAACAAAAACCCGCTCGCTGGTGCGCACGCGACGGTGGGCTAAAAGCGAACGGATATACTTGACGCGCGGATTGGTTGTGCTGACTATCATGCCTGTTGCTGGTCATCAGGCAACAGCGGCCTGCACCTGCGAAACAACTTTGCTGAAGCCTTCCGGATCGCGCACGGCCATATCAGCCAGTACTTTGCGATCAAGGTCTATACCAGCCTTCTTCAAGCCATCCATCAGGCGGCTGTACGTTGTCCCATGCATGCGTGCGGCAGCATTGATGCGCTGGATCCAGAGGCGACGAAATTCACGCTTACGCACCCGTCGGTCACGATAAGCGTATGAGAGCGCGTGCATGACCGACTCATGCGCTGCTTTGTAGTGGCGACTGCGACTTCCCTGAAAGCCTCGCGCCTCTTTCATCAGTTTGTGGTGGCGTTTGCGCACCATCACACCACGTTTAATGCGGGCCATGACATTACTCCATGTTTTTTTCAACAACAGCGGGTGTCAGGTAAAAAACCTGACACCCGAAACCTTGTAAGGACGAACAGCGATTATCTAGCTCCCATAGGGGAGGGCTGCTTGCAAGTGCTTTTTATTCGTTGAAGATGTGGGGAGCATTTTACCATAGAGACGACGAACGCGCTTGGCGCGATTGCGCTTGAGGCCCCGTCCCTCTTTGGCTTGCAATATTTTGCCAGTCCCCGTTGTCTTAAAACGACGTTTGGCACCTTTGTGTGTTTTCATTTTTGGCATACGATGATGTTCCTATTCCTCAGTATCTTCCTCATTGTCATTATCGGGTGCATCGTGATCATCAGGTTCTTGATCATTCGCCTGCTGTTTGCGCTGCTCGGTTGATTGTTTCTCAGATGCAGGCTCAGATGAAGGCTGCTGGTCTTTTTTGGTTTTCTTAGCCGGCTTGCTCCCCTTGTTCGGGTTGGGAGCCAGCACCAGCGAGATAGCACGCCCTTCCAATGTGGGTTTTTGTTCAATGGAACCAACATCACGCAAATGTTCGATCATATAATCGAGGATATCGCGTCCAATATTGGTATGCGCCATTTCCCGCCCACGAAAACGCACAGTAAACTTGACCTTGTCGCCGTCATGCAGAAAACGCCGCGCCTGGTTTGCTTTCACTTCCAGGTCGTGCGTATCAGTTTTGGGCTTGAGCCTGAGTTCTTTCAGTTCTGTCTGTTTTTGATGTTTGCGGGCTTCGCGTTCTTTCTTACTTTGCTCATAGCGAAACTTCCCGTAATCCATCAAACGACAGACCGGTGGCGAAGCGTTTGGCGCAACTTCAACCAGATCTACATTTCGCTCTTCCGCGATGCTTAATGCTTCGCGGGTCGAAATAACACCAATTTGTTCACCGTCGTCTCCAATCAACCGAATTTCGCGAGCACGAATACGGTTGTTGACGCGGTAACGATCTCGACTTGTCCCGTTTCTTTTGGATCTATCCAATATTCCGTTTCCATCAAGCTAAAGAGATGAGAAATACCCTTTTTACTTCCTATCCTGCGTGGTAATCAGCAGCAATGCACGCTCAGAAAAGGGTGAGTGTGCATATGTTATGGTGAGCGATGGCTGATATTTGTTTGTTGCTGCTTTCCTCCCATACCCTTACGCGTTTTTAAATAACATCATGATACAGTATATCGTTCTCAGGTCATTTCGTCAATAGTTCCGCGGCAACCCGTTGCCCCAATTCGACGGCAAAGTTGGTGCCACGGTCCCAGGGATAGACCTGACTCATGCTTGCCCAGTACAGGTTCGGCAACGGCGTGGCAAGAGGAGGAATGTTTTTACTATGATTGAGACCCACAATTGGTTGCGCATAGGGTTCGCGGTGGATCCAGGTCTTGCGGATCCATTCGTGAGCAAAGTCAGCATTGAAGCGTTTGATGGCTGGCAGAAAATGTACCAGCAGTTCTTCCTTGCTCATGCGGAAGTATTCATGGTCGGCTGGCAGATAGTCGCCACAATAGATGAGGTGATCGCCGCCATAGTGTTCTGCTTCGATAAAGTTGGTATGTTCCACCAGCGCGAGGAAAGGGAAGCCGTTTTTACGCAACATGCCCTGGATCCAGTAGTGGTTTTTCGTGAGCTGCTGCTTGAGCGCCAGCACCAGCACAATGGCTCCAATAGACTTCAACGTTGCCAGTTTGCCCAGGTAGTCGTCTTCTGGCAACTGGGGGGCCAGCTTTGTCAGCAAGCCGGGTGAACCAGTGACAATAACCTGATCGTAGTAGTCACTGCCCGCGGCACTGTGCAAAGTCCAGCCGTCCCCAGTCGGTTCAAGTTTTTGCACGGGAGCTTTGAGGTGGACGGTGCCGCCGAGGTTTTGGAAAGTGTCCTGCAATGCATCAACGAACCCCTGGAAGCCGCCAACGTAGTAGCCGAGCTTGAAAGAACGGGCTTTGAGCCGTGCCCACAGCCATGCCATATTGACCTCGGTGGCATGCGGACCAAATTTGCCTTCCAGCAGCGGCCGCATAATAACTTCATAGGCCGCTTTGCCCATCCAGCGTTTGGTCCACTGGTTGGCCGTGATACCTTCCAACCGTCGCCAGTCATTCGTGACATATTTCAGATAGAAGCCAGCCATGCCAAACCGCAGGCGGTCAATGAAAGGGATACCCGGAAAGCGCAACACTTCGCCTGGCCCTGCAATCGGATAGAAATCATCCTGCCAGAAATGCGCGGTCACACCCTTGCGAAAGAAAAGCTTATCGCCATAACCAATGTCGCTGGTCAGTTTGCGGATGGCGGCATCGGTCTCGAAGACGTGGTGGTAGAAACGTTCCAGCGGCCATTCCCAGTTGGGGTCACGAAATCCAGATGCCAGACCGCCAGCCTGCTCGGCTGCTTCGTAGATAGTTACTTCGTGTCGCTCCTGAGCCAGCTCATAGCCCGCCGTCAACCCGGCAATCCCAGCCCCAATAATACCAACTTTCACCAGACGCACCTTTCTATGAGACGTTTATCGCTGTTCCTTGCTCTTTTTCCTGGGCAGCCCGCTCAATATCCTTCCAACTGATGCTTTCTTGCAGCATATAGTATGCGCCGAGCACAGTGATGGGCAACCAGAGTGCCACATGCAGCACGAGCGTATAGCCCGTCGCGATGGCGTGTTTCACGTTGAACTGGGTCAGAATGGCAATCCCCGGTGCGTCAAACGTTCCAACATAGCCCGGCGATGAGGGAATGGTGGTAAACAGATTGACCACTGCGGTCATCAACATCAGCACCGGGAAAGAGACCTCCATAGGAAAAGCGTGCATCACAAACCAGTATTTGGTCGTTTCCGTCAGCCAGATAAGCGTGGAGGTCAGGAAAATCAGGGCCATTTCGCGCGGGCTACGCAGCGATTGCAAACCCAGGATTGCCTGATCGAAGAGGAGATGCACTTTTTCGCCGAGGGCCGCCGGCAAAAAGCGGTCAACGAAGCCGGTATACAGACGGCGCATAAGGTTTGGGCGCACCGCGATGATAAAGAAAGCAATCAGGGCGATGAAAAACAACGCACTGAATATAATGACCATGTTCTGATAGGCTTGCGGGATGGGCGCGAAGGGTAGCGTGATGAAGACAAACAGCAACATCACCAGACCATCGAAAATACGCTCCAGGATAACAGTTGCCAGCGATGCACTCATAGAAACGCCTTCTTTGCGCCGCAAGACATAGCTGCGTAGCACTTCACCGGCCCGCACCGGGTAGACATTGTTGCCCATATAACCAATGACGACGACCGGGAAGAGGCGCATGGTGGGGATAGCTTTGATATGCCGCAGCATATAGTGCCAGCGCCATGTACGCACCAGCACCGCGATACAGTAGACACCGACGCCGGGGAGTATCCACCAGTAGTTCGCTTCTTTGAGCGTTGCCCAGAAGTGACGAAGATCCAACCCTCGCAGGGCGACGGCCAGGAAGACAATGCTAATCAATACTCCCAGCCAGAATTTCCAGCTACGCAATCGGTGTCTCCTTGCTTGCTATAGTGCTTTGGAGCAGCGGATATATTGTGTGCGAGGCCATTTGTACTATCATACAGTATAAACGTGAGTTGCTGCAATTTCCGCAGGTATCATACCTTGTGCGGCTATTTCCTGTCAATAGCATGTTGCAGTGGGGGCATAAGAATGTTTCACTCATTGCGAGCACAGGGGACGTGTGTTTCTGCGCCATCCACTCTCTCTATAGAAAACAAACTTGCTATTTTAGAACAAGTATGCTATACTAAGGATGTTGGTTCGCAGTCACTCAATAGCTCGCGGCTGCTCGGCACCTCTCTCGCAGAGAGCTACGAGCTGCTATTTCGTTGTTTGCTTGCACAGCACATGAGAGTACAATCGGAAAGGAAGTCGTCCTATGATATATCGCAAGGAAATCGTCTACGATCAGGAAATGCACGATTTCGCCATGTATCTTGATGGGGAACTGGTAGGCTTTGCACGGACGTATGAAGAGGCGGAGCAAACGCTGGCACAACTTATTTTTGAGCTTATCAATGGCTGGTGGCGTCGCTGCGAAGCAGCCTGAAGGGACGAATGGGGAGTAAATAATTGAGCATGGAGGGATAGAGAATGGGGTAGCCCCCATTCTCTTTTGTTTTTTGCTAATCCTCTGGTCAATGAGTCAACGAGAGGTGGGGCAGAATATTTTCCGAAACGGTGTATTATGGCTTGCAAAGCAAAGTTTTTGACGAACACTGTTCCCCCAGCATTATTGCCGCGTGGGCGCAAAAACATCTTCTACACCCGTGACACCCTCTCAACAGGTGTCACCTGTTTGGTGTGCTGCTTGCGCATGGCAAAAAATGCACGCAACCGCGTGCCACAGCTTTGCCGTGGGGTGCGTGTGGGAACCTGGTTCCCGCACGCACCCGCAGGGAACCCCCACTGATCCCGTGACACCCGTCAACGAGTTGACTTTGTCCTGCTGACATGGGATAATACGATTCCTTACTCATTTTCGTACTACAATACTACGTAGGAATATCCGGGGGCTACCCCGATACATTTATAAGGACCAGGGAGGATTATCATAATGGACAATCAGCATGCGGTAAAAATTATGGATCTCCATTCACGATTGCTTACGCTCAAATTGCTCCCACGTACCGGATGGCTTCAACGTGGTATGACCAATGTGGAAAGTATTGCAGAGCATACATTTAGCCTCGCTTCCCTGGCATTATTCGTGAGTGACCAGATACCAGACCTGGACCGTGGGCGGTTGTTGACAATTGCCCTGCTGCATGATATGGCAGAAGCTCTTGTGGGTGATCTGCCATTTTCCGCGCGTCGTCTTTTTGGGGCAGCCGCCAAACAAGAAGCAGAACGCAATGGGATGATAGAGTTGCTCAACGGGTTCCCACAGGCTGAAGAATATTTGCAATTGTGGGAAGAATATGCAGTAGGGGGAAGCCGCGAAGCACGATTGATTAAGCAACTTGACCGCGTTGAAATGCTTTCACAAGCCCTTGCATATGAACGAGCCGGCAGCCGTGTGATGTATGAATTCTGGGAAGATATAGCCGAAGGCTGGAGTGATGAGTTCCCCATCGTTTGTTCGATTGTGGAACATCTCATTGCAGAACGCAACAAACTGAATGGAAAACCATACGTGAATGGTTGCCATGGGACGAATGGCAATGGCTCTCGCAATGGTCATACGACGAATGGTGTCGTAAAACGGGAGAAAGATGCGAAATAATTTGCAGCAATGACAGGATAATGCTCCCA
>CAYFVX010000277.1:0-3639 GCA_964346425.1 uncultured Chloroflexaceae bacterium
TTGCTGGTGACCGGCTCGGAGGTGCTTGCCGATGTCACCGGCACCACAGTCATCGCTCCGCTGGTGGAAGAAAGTCTCAAAGGCTTTGCGGTGCTTATTGTTTTTCTCGTCTTTCGCCGCGAGTTTGATTCCATTATGGATGGCATAGTCTACGCGGGTATTACTGCGCTGGGCTTTGCTGCCACGGAAAATGTGCTCTATCTCTACTTTCAGGGCTATGCAGAAGGTGGCGGTATGGAGGGACTGCTCACGCTCTTCTTCCTACGGGTTATCTTCGGCGGCTGGAACCATGCGGTCTATACCGCCTGTATTGGTATCGGATTGGCTGTCGCCCGCTTCTCGCACAAAGGGATAGTGAAACTGTTCGCCCCGATTATTGGCTGGTTTATGGCAGTGACTATTCATGGTATCCATAACTCGATGGCGATTTTCCTGGGTGGAGCATTTGGCCTGGGCGGGTTGGCGGTGACTATTGCGGTAGACTGGCTGAGCTGGGTGATTATGTTTGGGATTATTTTGTGGGCACTCAGCCGTGAGAAGAAATGGATAGTTGCCCATCTGCCAGAAGAAGTTGAGCGCGGAATCATTACCCAGCAGCAGTTTCAGACAGCGCGTTCTACCTGGGCACAGAGCTCGGCGCGGGTGCGTGCGCTCTTCCGAGGACGCTATGGTACTACCCGACGATTTTATCAATTGTGTGCTGAGCTTGCGCAAAAGAAGCATCAGATTGCAACGATGGGAGAGGAGAAAAGCTACAACGCGGCAACAATTATAGAGAGACTGCGCCAGCAACTTGGCGAATTGTCGCCAAAAGCCGGCTAGTTGACGAGCATGCTGCTTGTGACGATAATAAGCTACGACACAGTTGCGTAGTATTTCTGCACTTCGCTTATCCTTGCTTGTCGCTGTCCAAGAAAAAAGGAGATAATCCCTATGCCGCAGCATGCACTTGATGGCTCAAAAGAAGCCGTGAATGTGAGCAGTCGCTTGAGACTTGAACCCAACCCGTCGGTACGCGGAGAGGCCCGCGTTGAAACGGAAAAAGACGCAGGAGACTTTTCGTTTGGTCTCTCCGCAGGTGCGCCTGATGCTGATGGTTCTCTGCAAGATGATATTCCGCCGGTTACCGTTCCCTTCAGTGCGTTTCGCCCGGCTGAGCCAGCCGTCGTGCTGGAACTAGAACCCCCGCCACCAGCCTCGCCAGCCATGATGAGCTTTGGCGTCTCTGGTTATAGCGAAGAAGAGACCGCCACCGTTACCTACCAGCCTGACCCGCATGAAGAGCACGTCTGTGTGCTCCTGCACGAAATCCATACCCCCGATGGCGTGGTGTACGATATATCTTTGCCGGAGCCACAAGACGAAGCCGTTTCTTTTGGTATTGGTAGCACACCGCCCCCCTTGCGCTTTCCTGTGCGCCGCATCGTCAGTGGACTGAGCATCCCCGCCTCACAGGAAAATGGGTCAGCCGTCTCGTTTGGCCTGGGTGATACGTTCGCTGATGTCATTGAACGAGTGGATGTGAAACATGTCTTGCACCTGCTCAAGGCACCAGTAAACCAGCAATTGCTGCGTATGATAGCCGACTATGAGCCACAACCCCACATCTTGCTGGTTGAGCGTGATGGCGAACCGGGCAAACCGCTGCACGGCGCAGATGCCTGGCGTAGCCACTTTGCCCCGTCCAGCGAGCATCGGGTCCTGCTCTTTATCCACGGCTTTGGCAGCAACACCGATGCATCGCTCCCGCGCAGGTGGATGCGCACCTTCGCCCCGCACTATGACGCGTTGCTGGCGTATGACCACCCCACCATTAGCTGTGATCCGCTGCAAAATGCGCAAGATTTGCTTGCGCTTATCCCCGACGAGCTGCGCCTGAATGCAGATGTCATCGTGCATAGTCGTGGCGGGTTGGTAGCCCGTAGCCTGACCGAGTTGCTCCCTTCCGTCGAGAAGCTGCACGTCCGGCGGCTCATTACCTGTGGTTCACCCCATGGAGGGACAGCCCTTGCCCAGCGCACGCGCTGGGACCGGCTGGTTTCGATTGCCCTGACCAGCGAGAGTATGCTTTCCACTACCGCCGGCGCACGGGCTGGTATGACCTTTGCCCCGCACCTGCTGGAGTCTATTCTGCACGCCACCAGCCAGTTGATTTTTGACCTGCCGGGCTTGCAGGCGATGGATCCGGAAAGTCCCTTTTTGCAAAAGCTCAATGCACCTGGTGGTACTGCGCTGAACCAGCATGGACATTATGCCGCTGTCTGCTCAAGTGTGGATGCCAGCAGAGTGCCGCAGCAGAGCTTCAAGGACGCGCTCTTTACGATGTCAACACAGGCATTTCTCGGTGTCCCGAATGATCTGGTGGTGCCCACCGAGAGCATGCAACATATTGACCCCGGCACGAATGTACTCGGTGGACGCATCTTCCAGACGGACGTGAACCATTTTGAGTATTTCGACAATGCAGAGGTTGAGGCGTTTGTGGGCGAAGTGCTGGCTTTGTAATGGACAGTGGACAGTGGACCTCAACAGGTGTCACCATGCGGTGGACTTTGCTTTCGCAAGGAGAAAAACACACACAAGAGCGTGCCAGCCCATTCTGGTGGGGTTTGTGGTTTTTGCGGTTACGCCGCAAAAACCACAAACCCCACTCCTCATCACTCATCACTCATCACTGGTATGAGGCATGGTATAATACCTCTTTCGAGGACGCAGAAACACGGTATTGAAAGGACACAAACCGCATCCATACGACCTATGCAGCAAACCAACCGGACCGCATCGTTGACAATAGCCCGGTCTAATCCCCGTCCCGTGCAACACGCTCTTGCACCAGCACTCCTTTCCCTGCTCACCCTCTTTGCATTGATAGTGGGCGGGTTGTTTGTGCTGCTGCGCGTACCGTCTCCCTGGCGGCTTGATGTCGGCGCACCGGGCGATGTGCGCTTTCTGCGCGGCTTCTACCAGTATGAGTTTGATGGCGAGACTGATTTTCGCTGGAGCAGTCCGGCCGCGCAGATATTGCCCTATGGCACCCACGGTGGTCTTGCCGTGCTGCACATGCGCGTGCATGCCAATGCAGCGAACGAGCAGGAAATCCACCATCACATACAGCTTGAACGCCACGAGAACCGGCTGGCTGATTTTACGCTGTCGGCTGGCTGGCGGGTATATCATGTGTTGCTCCCCCCATCGCAGCAGAGCGGCTTCGAGGTCGTGCCGCTGGCATTAAAAACCAGCGAGTATGATACCGCAGCACAGGATGGACGTGAGCTGGGTATTCCGCTCGACTACGTGGAACTCCGCCATCTCACCGCGGTACAGGTGCCAACTGATGTGCCATTGCAGCGGGCGTTGCTGTTGACATGGGGGCTTGGTTTGCTGACTGGTGTGTTGTGGTTGCTGAATAGTTTCTTGCAGCCGCAACGCGACCGCGTCACCGCCATACGTCACGTGGCAATCCAGACGATAGGAGTCGCATTGCTGCTGGCATACTGGCTCTGGCAAAAGCCCTATATGCTTGCCTGGGTCTGGCAGGAGGGAGCGAACTATCTGGGCATTGCAACCATTGGGGTCGTGCTGCTGCTCGTGCTCCATGAATGGGGCAGCGGGGCAGGCAACGCCAGCACAAAGCTACCA
>CAYFVX010000277.1:3739-6028 GCA_964346425.1 uncultured Chloroflexaceae bacterium
GCAGCGATAGCCCTGGGCATAGTCTTTGGGCTCCTGCACGGCCTGTTGCTGCTTCGTCTCCCCGTTGGCATGGAAAGTACGATCATCTGGATTATTCTGGCGGTACCGGGTGCCTTGCTACTCCGCCTGCTCTGTCCTGCCGAGCACGATAGGTTGACACTGACGTTTCTGATGCTTGGTGGCAGCCTGATACTGCCCGCCATGCTGCTGCTGATAATCCAGGCATTGCCAGGTGCGGTGCCAGGCTGGTTGCTGCTGGTCGTGTGTGATGTGCTGACGCTGGTGTTGGGAGTGGTTACCCTCGCTCCTGGCCGCTCTCCCTTCAAGACTCTGTTGGGAACGTCCGGGCAGGGCCTCACGCAAAGACGCAAAGACGCAAAGGTTCGGGCAGGAGAGGAGCGGCCGCGATGGGCAGACTATACGTTCATCCTGATTCTGCTGATTGCGGCGTTCTTTCGCTTCACCTATCTGGGCAATGCCGAGTTTCAGGGCGACGAGGGCCAGCCCATGATTATGGCGGCTGGTATGTTGCAGGGGCACGATGATATTTTGCTCACCCATCGCAAGGGGCCGCTGGAAATCTTGCTGCCTGCGGTGCCGATGGTGCTGACCGAGCGTATCAACGAATGGGGCGCACGATTGCCGTTTGCAGTGGCCGGGCTGGTCACGCTGCTGGGGGGGTATCTGCTGGCGGCCCGCATGTTTCGCTCTGCTGTCGTGGGCTTGCTGGCGACTGCCATCTTGAGCCTGGATGGTTTCTTGATAGGCTTTTCGCGCATTGTGCAGTATCAAAATGTAGTCCTTCTCATGACCATTGCCGCCCTCTGGTTTTGCTGGCGATTCTATGAAGGGGGACCGCAGCACTATCTGACGCTTGCCGCTACATGTGCTGCAATTGGCTTGCTTGGGCATTACGATGGCATCTTTGGTCTGCCTGCGCTCGGCTGGTTGGCGCTTGCCGGCGGGCTACGGCGGGCATGGTCGTGGCCGCAGTGGGTGCATGGCCTGCGCATGCCGCTGCTGGTGGGCGGGGGCTTGCTGGCAGCATTCTATATCCCCTTTGTGCTGCACGAGCATTTTGCGCTCACCGTCGAATACCTGGTGACCATGCGCATTGGCGAGCGCGATGAGAGCGGGATGTTCTTCAACAATCTGGTGGGCTACTACCCGCTGATGACCTTTTACAATACGGTGCCGCAGGTGCAGGCACTCGCGGTGCTGCTGGCCGGGGGCATACTCTTCTGGCTGCTGCGCTATGGGCGACCGCGTATTGTGGGCTGGGGGTTGGCCCTGTTGCTGCTGGTCAGTTGTGTCGTCACCATCTGGGATGTGCAACAATTTCAACTGAACAACCACGTCAACCTTGCAGTGCTGGCGTTTGGTCTGCCGCTGGCTGGCCTGGTGTTGTCGCCAGCCACACCGATGCCTCTGCGCACTGTGCTCATCTGGTTTAGCTTTCCCTTTGTGGCCGAGTCGTTCTTGATTGCCGAACCCAATACGCATTTTTACACCATGCACATGGCGGCAGCCCTGCTGATAGGCGTGGCGGTGGTGCAAGGGGTGCGATGGTTGCTGCGTCAGCAGTTGTCCTGGCTTCTCTCGCCTGCGCTCGTGGTGGTGGTGGCGATACTGCTCTATACGCTGCCGTATACCTGGATGATTTTCCTCAAACAACATCCTGAGTATAAGCGCGATTTCCCGGACTCGCGCCCGAATATCTACCTGGCGAGTTATGGCGACAAGTCGCCCAGGGGTGGCTATTTCGGCTTTCCGCACCAGGATGGTTGGAAGGCTATCGGCGAACTCTATCGGCAGGGCATCCTGCGCGGCCACTACGACAGCAACCAGAAATCGCTGATGACCACGTGGTATATCCGCGACGCGCAGCGGGGTGGCCCCAACCCGGTCTATTATTTTGCGGTTCGCGCCAAGGGCAACCTCTTTATTCCAGAGGGGTATGACCCCTTTGGCTCGGTGCTGATAGATGGGCGGCGCACGCTGGATATTTATACCCGTGAGCCAATGACCGACCGGCGCCATTCCTTTCACCTCGAAGACTATGGGGAACGTTTCGACCGCCAGCGGCTAGACTTTCCGATTCAGTGGCAATTTCTGGAAATCCAGCCCAAAGTGATGAAGAAGGCGGGAGGCGCAGAGGACTGATTGTCGCCATTCGAGCTGTCTCTTCCCCAGGCCCCCAAACACCCACGCTCTGCCCACCTCGTTCCCCCCTCACATGTGAGCCTTCCCCCTGCCCCTTCCCCCACAAGGACTCTGATGGTAAAGACC
>CAYFVX010000278.1:0-6010 GCA_964346425.1 uncultured Chloroflexaceae bacterium
ATTCATGTGATGTCCCTCTCCGACAAGGAGTGTGGCTTGCAGACGCGGAAGAAACGTCACATGTGGGCAGATTCCGCGGTTGAAAACCGCGGCTACGATTCCCAACGGGGTTTTTGCTATTGAAAAATCTCTACACATGTGAGGCTGAGAAGGGGAGAGTGGGGATGAGCACACTGCAGCCGCTCATCACGCATCACGCATCACTCCACTCGTCACTGATATCACCTCTTCCAATACTGTTTTGCCAGCTCGTGGGGCGACACACCAGCCAGATATTGCAGAATCAGCCAGACATTTGCCAGATGATTGTGCAATACGCCATCGCGCTGATATTTGCGGGCGGATGAGCGGACCGTTGCCGGCAATGAATGCACAATGGTACGGAAGCGTGCTTTCTCAAGCAGCCGTACATCTTCAAACAATGGCCAATCGGGGAAGCCGCCGATGGCCTCGAAAAACCATCTGCGCACGATAATGCACTGGTCGCCAAAGCGGGTAAAAACCGTGTCAAACTGCGTCACGACTGGCGCAGGGTCCAGCAACCAGTGGGCAACATCAAATTGCAAACGAAACGTTGCGATGCAGACATGCTCCTGCGCAAACCATGATTGCACAATATCGAACGCATTGGCAGGCAAAACGGTATCAGCATACAGAAAGAGCAAAATACTGCCCTGTGCCTGCGCAGCAGCCGCATTACATTGCGGGCCACGTCCACGGGGCGCGTGACACACCCGCGCCCCGTGTTCTGCTGCTATGGCAAGCGTGCGGTCCTGGCTGCCACCATCCGCCACCAGAATTTCGCTACCGGGCGGCAGGTCGCGCAGCCGTTCCAGACATGCCGGCAGCAATCGTTCTTCGTTGAGCGTCGGGATAATGATGGAAAAGGTGTGCGTCATACACTCCTTCGTCACTCTTCCACAATGGCACCGCCGCAACTTGACCCCGCGCCGGCCGTGCAGCCAAAACAATGGGGGCCTATCTGAATGGCTCGCTCATTGAGTTCCGCCAGCGTTACCTCCGCAATCGTTTTTGGCAGAGCCATATCGAGCATCTGGTTGAAATCGCAATCGTAGAGCCTGCCATCCCAACCAACCGACAGCGTAAAGCGACACATCAAACATTCCACCGCCATCGGATTAAACGCATTGACCAGTTTCTCCATATAGGCTTCCAGATTGCCCGTTTCCACCAGGAAATCGAGGAAGCGACTGATGGGCATATTGGTAATCGTAAACAGGCTATTGAACGTTACCCCATAGCGACGCTGCAACTCACGTTTCCACTCGTTTTCGAGCGATTTCTGGCTGGCTGGCAGAAAAGCTCCAACGGGGTTGGTGACCAGATTGATAACCAGGCCACTCCCTTCTTTGCCATAGCCAAGTTCGTTGAACTGTCGCAGGGCCTCGATAGATTCCTCAAAAACGCCTTCGCCCCGTTGCGCATCGGTCCGCTTGGGCGCATAGGCGGGCAGCGAGGCAATAACTTCTACCTGGTTATCCGCCAGAAATTGCGGGACATAGGCATAGTTTGGCAACCGGGTAATTGTCAGGTTGCAACGGTGCATCACATGCCGCCCCAACCCGCGCGAGCGTTCAATAATCTCGCGCCACTGGGGATGCATTTCAGGCGCACCGCCCGTGATGTCTACCGTTGGGATGTCGCTGTTTTCCAGCAACTGCATACATGCTTCCACAACTTCCGATGGCATAACCTCGGTGCGATCCGGGCCAGCATCCACGTGGCAATGTTTGCAGGTCAGGTTACACCGTTTCCCCACATTCATCTGCAGCACGGTGACGCCGGTTGCTTGCAGAGGGGTATGCCCGGCCGATTGCGTGGCTTCTGCAAATGAGAGCCGTAGCGGTAACTTTGCGAGCGTTTGTCGCTGGCTTTCAGGTGACGAAAGCGTGTGTTCCCTGGTTTGCAGGGTCGGTAAAATTCGCGCAGACATACACAAGCCTTTCTGCTTCTACATGGAAACTTTCTCAACATGGGAGCGCATTTGCACGCCATGCACCAGTGCGGAAGCGGCTCGTACTGCCGCCGCAACATTGACTGCTTCGGTCATCTGCTCAATATCCGAGCCTTTTTCGAGACACTTCGAGGAATATTCTTCGATGCAATAGGGGCACTGAGTGGTATGCGCTACCGCCAGTGCGATGAGGGCTTTTTCCCGCTCGCTCAGCGCACCATCTGCATAGACGGTGCCATACCAGTCCATAAACTTCTTCCACAGTTCCGGTGCGTCATTCCCCATCTCGCCAAATCGTGCCAGGTCTTTGGGATTATAATAGGTTTCCATACCGTTCTCTGCTCCTTTTTTTGCATAGAGTTAAGGATGTTGTCATTATACCAGAAGGAGAGAGTTGTGTTTTTGAATGGACTACCCGCGGTCGCCTATTTCCTGGCTTCGGTCGCTGATTCTCCCGGTCACCTGCCGCGCACTGCTGGTGGGCCACACGAGCCAGAGATGCTCCAGCACGCCGAGCGAGGCGGCCGTAGCGAGAAAGCTCATCCCCACGGCCACACCTGATGGTGGTAATGTTCCAGCTCGAAACCAGAGCACGATTGCCAGCAAGAGTGTGACCAGGATAGAGAGGGGATAGAAGGGATTCCACGCCCGTTGCCGCCAGAATGATCCCAGATAGCGCATGCGTTTGGGTAGCAGAGTGGCTTCAAAGTTGCGAATGCCGAGAAAGACGTTGAGCTTGGCACTGAGTTGGAGGAGCCAGAGCATCGCAAAGAGCGCAAACCCGGTTATGTTGGCTGCCTGCCAGTGCATCCAGCCCAATACGAGCATATCGCCAGCCACCGCCAGGATATGGTAGAGATGGGTTCCGAGCGCATAGACAAGCCGCCGCCAACCTTGCGCATGCACAGGACAGACGGTGCGCCAGGGGCCAGTGAGGACGCCACTATAGAAGGCAAGCTCATGCCACGACCATATCAACATGCCAGCCATAAATGCGCGATAGGCACCGTTGACACTCTGGTCATTGCGTATCAGCCACAGTTGATGATGGGCCAGTATCAACACTGTGGAAGTAAGCAGTAAAACGATCAGCCGTTCGTGCCCGCTCCGCCGATTTAACCAGAGCATACCAACGGTTAAAGCCCCCCAGAGTACAAGCGTGGTGAGCATTGGATACAAATAGAGTTGGGTCCAGGTCAAGGTGGGAGGCATGCCGTTACAATCTATGGTCCGTCATTTTCTCAACGTCAAACCGGGTTGAACGCTACGATACAATACAACAGTGTTGATTATACCAGATAGCAAAGTGGGGGAAATCGCAAAACCGATCCCGGTTGGTTCATGATGGGTGACGGATGTCTTTCACTCCTGTGCTACAATAGGACAGTTTTACGCAATATGCAATACGCAATATGCAATACGCAATACGCAATAGTATGTCTTTACCATCACTCACAATAGGCAAGATTCGCCAGCCACGCCAATGGTCACTTGTCCTGCCACGTGTCCACGGCTTATTCCCGTTGCTGGTTGCGGCTATTATGCTGCTGCTCATCGCGGCAGAAACGTTGCTGCTTTCCAATCAATATCCGCATATTCAACTGACACCTGCGAGCGAGGAAGCAGCCTATCTGCTACATGGGTTTCACCGCCCGGAGCAAGACGCACGTGGCACCTACCGCTGGACCGGCGGTCATGCAACCATGCACTTTTATCAGTTTGGTCAGGGCGATACGCTGGTGTTTGGCCTCAAGCTCGGCCCTGCTCCCCCGCACAATGCGCCAGCCACGTTTACGCTCGGCTATGGAGATGAGCCAGCCCGCACCTTCCATACTGATGGGCAACCGCGCACGTATCGTCTGCTGGTACCGCCTGCTGCGCTGCAACAGCATAATCTGCAGGTCAATCTCAGCAGTAGCACAACCTCTGTTCCGCCGGATACGCGCCAGATAGGGCTACGGTTTGAGGGGGCCAGTCTCGCATTCATAGGGTCCCGCATCGTGCTGCCAGCCCCGTTGTTTGTGCTGGTCCAGGTGCTTTTGTTGACGACAGCAACATTGTTGCTGCACAGAGTGCAGATGCCTTCGTTGCTCACCACGCTGACGATTTTGCTGCTGGCTCTGCTGATAGTGCTGCTGTATCACCAGCAAATGTTGCTGGCGCATATCGCGCTCCTGCGTTTACTCATTGCTACTGGTTTCCTGACCCTGCTAACGTATGTGCTCCTGCCACAACTAGAACGGCATATGCACTGGTTAGCTCCACCTGCGCTGCTGCGTACTCTGTGGGGGATTGCTCTTTTTGCCTGTATGATCCGTCTGGTGGGGTCGCTGTATCCGAACTTTGATGCGTATGACCTGTCGCTCAATGTGGGCCGTCTGCTGAAGACGATTGGCGGGACTCTGGTGGTGACCAATAACTCGATTGAGTTCCGCAATGGAGTGACGGTGTATCCGCCCGGACCGTATCTGTTGCTGCTGCCAGGGATGATTGCGCGGATTCCCCCTGATTTGCTGGTAGAGGGGGGCATTGCCATGATAGATGGTGCTGGTGCGCTATTGATAGCAGCACTTGCGCTGATGCTGGGCAGTAGCCACCGCACGGCACTGTTCAGTGCGTTGTTGTATGCTGCTCTCCCTATTCATCTGACGGCCCTCTGGTGGGGGTTGTCGGCGCAAATTTTTGGGCAAATGCTTATGCCTCCATTGATGATAGCTCTGCTGTTGGCACTGAATCCGTCGCCCGATCATTTGCCGACTGCTTTGCGAGTTCCACCGGCGGTGGTGCAACGACGAGCCTGGATTGCGGTGGTGCTGTTGCTCAGTATGTCGTTGCTTTCACATATTGGGGTGGCTATTCTGGCGGTAGCGTGGCTTGGGTTGGCATGGCTTATTTTGCGCGTGCAGCGCACGGTGCCATTGGCAACCTGGTGGAGTTTGACCATCAAACTGGCACTGAGTTGCCTTTTAGGAGTTGCACTGATCTATTCGACAGTTGCGGTGATGATAGTTGAGCAAGCATTGGCGGTGAGCAATAAGGTTGTCACGAGCGATTATGTACCGGCTTACTGGCTGATTTATCGTGGGTTCAAGATTTCGTTTCATGTGCTGGGGTTCTGGTTGCTGGTACCGGGCCTCTGGTTGTTGTGGCGTCGGCGTTTGCCCGTTGGCGGCAGCGAGTTGATTGCGGCCTGGTTGGGGACCGTCGCAGTGTTCTGGGCAATTGAAATGATGACGGCTTTGCAGGTGCGGTATATTTATTTTCTGACACCGCTTGCCTGCATTGCTATCGGGTATTTGCTGGACCGGCTGGCGGTACGGGGTCAGGTAGCGCGTTCGCTGGTGTGGGTGGTGTTGCTGTTGCTGCTGTTTGTGGGGGCTCGCTACTGGTATATCGGGACGTTTACCGGGGAGATGATGTCCGTGTCACCGTTGTTGCGCTAATTGGGGAGGTGAACACTCCAACGTTCCAAAGCGATGGGAGTGAAGCACTGCGAAAGGAGAATGCGGAACAATGCTCCACTCCCTGGGGGAAAAAAAGACGGAAGGTTTTCATCGCTTACCGTTTCAGTAGTGCAGGATTATCCCCTACGGATACATAATAATCTTTTCGAAGCATAACTCGTCCTGCTCGATGCCCTCGGCAACGGGGGATTTTCGTCGCTGCCAGGCTTCAATCATCATATCGGCTATGCGATCGCAGGGCATGCCCGTGCGGTCTGAAATGGCTCGAACCACAGCCTTTACTGTGTCCATGTCAAACTGGGCAACCATCTCTTCGAGACGATGCCGCCGCTCTACGGTTGAAATCGGTGTTTCTATAACCATATCCATGATACTGCTTCCTTTCAACACTGAGAGGAAAAAAATACTGCCTCCATTGGCACGTATCTTCAACGCTACTATTTTCAGTATACCAGTATTTGCGTCGAAAGTCCTATATTTCCTGGCTATTGAGTCTATATGTCACGGGAAGATCTCTCTCAATGGGTGTCACCTGTGGGTGCGTGAGGGAACCAGGTTCCCTCACACTCCC
>CAYFVX010000279.1:0-6005 GCA_964346425.1 uncultured Chloroflexaceae bacterium
TGAGTCGAAAAAACAACAAACCCCACCATCATCGGGTTGTGAGGGAACGCTGTTCCCTCACGCTCCCTTGTGGTGAAACCCATTGAGGGGGTATGTCATCAGAAACGATTGCCTGGTTGGTGTTGTGTTGGCCGCTTAGCCGCCAACAACAACACCAGCTAGATAAGGATTGCGCCGCAGGCTTCGTTTGTTTGCCTTAAAACACTGAGAGATAGCGGTCTACTTCCCACTGCGACACATAGTTGCGATATTCGTTCCATTCCTGGACTTTGGCATCCAGAAAACGCTCGTAGACGTGGGGTCCTAGAGCTGCCTGTACAACATCGTCTTGCTTCAGTGCTTCGATAGCTTCGCCGAGCGAGCAGGGGAGCACTTCCAGCCCAAGGGCCCGCGGATCTACATGAAAGAGATCTTCCTCGGCTGCTTCACTCAAGGTAAGTCGCCGCTTGATGCCATCAAGCCCGGCTCCAAGCATCACCGCGAATGCAAGGTATGGGTTGCACGAAGGATCGGGGCAGCGCAGTTCGACTCGAATAGCCTGATATTTGCCCACACTGGTTCGTGGCACACGCACAAGTGCGGAACGATTCGTGCGGCCCCAGCTCAGATAGACGGGAGCTTCATAGCCTGGCACCAGTCGTTTGTAGGAGTTGACCAGGGGAGCCAATACTGCAATCATGCCGGGCGCATGCGCCAGCAAACCAGCGATAAACTGGCGTGCCAGTTTTGAAAGGTCATAGGGGTCTTCCTCATCATAGAATACGTTGACCCCACTTTCCAGGTCGGCAAGATTCTGATGGATATGCATACCATTACCATTGATGCCTGCAACAGGTTTGGGCATGAAGGTGGCATACAGGCCATTGAATTGGGCAATTGCTTTGATGACAATGCGTGAGGTAATGCTGTTGTCTGCTGCTTGCAATGCATCAGTGTAGCGCAGGTCTACTTCATGCTGGCCTGGTGAAACTTCATGATGGCTGGCTTCAATGTCTATGTGCAAGGCCTGCAATGCTTTGACCATGCGGTTGAGCACATGCGTTGCCTGACTGGTGGTGATGTCAAAGTATCCTGCGTTGTCATGCGGCTTATCAGCATCAAGACCCCCTTCAGCAGTATTGCGGAAGAGGAAAAACTCTAGCTCCGGACCAACCTGATAGCTATAGCCCATCTCGGCTGCCTGTTGCAACATTTTTTGTAATACATGTCGCGGGTCGCCGGCAAAGGGACGATCATCCGTAGTATACACATTGCATATAATGCTGGCGGTGGCGGAGCCATCGCCGTGATGCCAGGGGATTTTTCGGTAGGTACGCAAGTCGGGAACCAGGTACATATCGCTTTCCGCGATACGTGCAAAGCCCTCAATGGAAGATCCGTCGAACCAGACTCCATTTTCAATCGCGTTCTTTAAATTCTGAACTGGTATCGTGACGACTTTGACGATACCCAGAATATCAATAAACTGCAAGTTCACAAATTCGATTTGCTGTTCGGATGCTTTTTGTAGGATTTCATCCTGCAAGTCCTTGCTCATAATGTTGCCTCACAGATATGATTTTACGTTGTGGTCAAACCTATTATAACGCATCCCTGCGAAATAACTCCAATGGAATCTTTATGCAGTCACTCAACATTATGGAAAACGGACAGGTATACGAACGGTTTTTTTATGAAACTCAGGTTGTTTATAAATCGTTGTCTGGCGAATTATTTAGACAAAGCTGTCCCTTTTTTGCTGATAGAATGAGGGAAAAGTAGTAGTATACCTGGTTAGACGAGCGAGCACTCTGGTTGCACAGTTTGCCTGGTGGAGGACGGTTGCCCTTCTTTTCAGCCCTGGCTAAATATCCAGAATTCTTATACCTTGTAAGCAAAAAACGGTCTCTTTGTATGTATCATACAAAAAACACTGAAAATATTCGTCATAAATCCCCAAAACCTTTTATTGACGCGCCGGATAAACAAAGGTATAATTTTTCTCAGGTGTTTTTTATACAATAAAAGAGAAAAGTCGCCCCTTGATGTGCAGAGCTTCGTGCAAAGAACATGAAGGGGTTTTTTTTGTGGCAAATCTTGCTGCCAGCACAATGAAGGACCGGTGTGGTCGCTGTTCAATGTCGTTACCTTTGAGAAGGAGAATCTTCATGAGTGCCTTTGAGCGAGAGAGAGAACAACCGTGGATGTCGTCGGGTTTCGACTCGTCTGAAAATCGCCAGTTTGTCTACCTTGAGGTTATCAAGACGATTGTTCAGGAAATTGCTCACTTTGAGCATCATCAGCCGTTGCTGGATTATATCGTCATTGCCCTGCAAAAGCATCTCAAATTTTACATTGTCAGTATTTTCTGGTATGACCGTGAGCAGCAGCAGGCGGTGCTGCTGGCGCAGGATGGACAAAGCCATGACCCGGCTCCGATTGGCTACACCCAATCCATTCAGGTTGGATTATTGGGCAGAACGATCCGTGAGGAACAGGCATTTCTTGTGGAAGACGTAACTCACTTGCACGAGTATGTTTCCCCTCAAGGGTATGCACCGGCTTGCTCTGAACTCTGCGTTCCCATTTTTACCAACAATGTTCTCTGGGGAGCATTCAATGTAGAAAGTACGCTGGTTGGCATGTTCAACCAGTATGATTTGCTCTCGCTTGAGCTGATTGCTACCCAGCTTGGCAGTACGCTTGCCAATCTTGATCTTCATCATCGCCAGCAAGAAATGGTCAATGACTTGATTGCGCATTCTGAGCAACAACAACAGCTCCTCGAGCAGATTTCTGAACTTTCTACGCCGGTGTTTCCGGTCTATCCCGGTGTATTGGCTCTGCCGCTCATTGGGCAACTGGATAATGAACGCATGCACCATACGCTGGCTACGCTGCTTGAAACTATCCAGCAGACACAGAGCACGCATGTTATCCTGGATATTACGGCTATTGCAGCTATAGATGAGCGGGTGGCCCAAAAGCTGGTCCATCTCATCCAATCGAGCAAACTGCTCGGAGCGGATGTTATCGTGACTGGTGTTCGCCCGACGATTGCGCAGGTGCTGGTGGGGTTACAGTTTGCGGCTGCTGATGTGATGGTACGCAATAATTTTGCGGCTGGTTTACAGTATGCGCTTAGGTGTAGGGGAAAAAGCATTGTTGACAAATACTGATTTCTTTCATCAGGAATTTTCGCATCCTGCTTCAGGTTTTTCCTGATTGTGCAAAGATGCAAACTGATGTATGCTACATGTTGTAATGATGTGTCGTGTCAAAAGGTAGAAAGCCATATCGTCCTATGAACCCATTAAAGCAATATGAATTACGCCAGCTTGCTGAACGTATGGTCCATTCAGAAGACCCGGACAATCAAACATTGGCTCAAGGAATGTTGGAATTGCTTGATTATGTCGAAGAGCTTGCCAATACGCTTGAGTTTGTGACAGAAGAATGTTGCGAGGCAATCTCGCTGAGTTATGAATATAATCCTTCTCCGCAGAAATTGCACCCTCAGGATGCGCCTGATATTGCACCCTGGATGCTTACCAATAGAGCCGCTTGAACTATCTTGTTACGATAGACGCCTCTTTTGAAATCTGGTATAATTTCTTGCAGTTTTAAGGAATATTGTACCATTTTCCAGGTAAGGTCCTGGTGGGTCGTTGTTGGGTTGGGTCGCTATCTTCTTTTCGCATAAATATGTGGCCGTTTGTTCGCTGGCGGCTTCGCTCCTATCTGATAATGGGGCGTGGTTTTGTGGAGCGGTTGCTTCGCACATTCCTCTGGGCGTATGCTGCGTTGCATCAGAAAGGTCTGGTGGCAGCAATTTGTGCGAAAATATGGCGGCTACGCCACAATAGCCTACTCTCACGCTGAGAGAGCAGATTGCGACCACCAGTCGAATGGGATATGATGGGAGCATGCTGGTGCTCAGTTTTCCCCTTGAATACTTACGAAGCCAAATATTGGAAATGGTAGAAATAGTGGAGAAATATCTATGAGCTTTTCGGAGCACGAAACCCCCATTGTCACCGAAGAACAGGTCATGGCGGCACTTGATAATGTTCCAGAACCGGAGTTGGGTGGTTCTCTAGTCTCACATAACATGATTAAGGATGTGAAGATTACTGATGGGGTGGTTTCTTTTGCGGTTGAACTGACTACGCCTGCCTGTCCGCTCAAAAGCCAGATACAAGAGTCGGCACAGGCCGCTGTGCAGGCTCTTCCTGGTGTCAAGGCGGTTGAGGTTGCGATGACTGCCTCGCCCCGTTCACGCGGTGCTATGGAGCAAACCGCTATACCAGGCGTCACGCACATCATTGCGGTAGCGGCTGGCAAGGGAGGCGTCGGCAAATCTACGGTGGCGGTCAATACTGCCATTGCTCTGGCAAAGGAAGGGGCAAAGGTTGGTTTGCTGGATGCGGATGTGTTTGGTCCTTCGGTGCCGATGATTATGGGCATTGACGAATATCCAGCCGCCTATGAGCAGGAGGATGGTCGAACGATTATTGTTCCTATCCTCACGCATGGGGTCAAGGTGATGTCGCTTGGTTTTCTAATCCAGGAAGACCAGCCGGTTATCTGGCGTGGGCCAATGGTGACGCAATTGCTGCGCCAGTTTTCTTATGATGTCGAGTGGCAACCGCTTGATTATCTGATTATTGATATGCCGCCGGGCACGGGCGACGTTGCGTTGACTATCTCGCAGTCTTTGCCGCTTTCTGGTGCGCTTATTGTTACGACGCCACAAATGGTGGCTACTGCGGATGTGGTCAAGGCGATGCAGATGTTTCGCAAGGTCAATGTGCCGTTGCTTGGTATTGTTGAAAATATGGCCTATTTCGTTGCGCCGGATACAGGCAAACGCTATGACATTTTTGGCACGGGTGGGGCGGAGCGGCTTGCTCATCAGCTTGATGTGCCGTTGCTTGGTCAGGTTCCTATTGGCTTGAGTGTGCGTGAAGGTGGCGATACGGGAGTGCCGGCCGCTACCAGCGATGCGCCTGATGCATATGCGGATGTTTTCCAGGCAGTTGCCCAGCAGGTAGCTGCGCGGGTTAGCGTCCTGGCGCACGCGTAGGTGCAGCGTTCCATGCTGCTAGGAGCTATCGTCGCAACAACCGGCGGAAAGGGAGGAAACCCATGGTAACAGAACTACAGACTATTCTGGATGTTCCAGCAGACTATCTGCATCTGACAGAAGATGATTTGCCAAGTAGCGATGGGATACCCATGGAAACACAACGACATTTCAAGCAAATGATTTTCTTAGAGCATACCCTTTTTCTTCATTGGCAAGAGCGACAGGACTTTTTTATTGGAACCAACATGTTCGTCTATTTCAGTCCCCATCAGGTCAAGAACGAGGATTTTCGCGGGCCAGATGTGTTTGTTGCCCAGGGTGTGCGCAGACGTGAACGCAAGAGTTGGGTGGTCTGGCAGGAGGGCAAAAGCCCGGATGTGGTGATTGAGTTGATGTCGGAAAGCACGGCAACGTTTGACAAAACGCGCAAGAAAGACATTTATCAAAACCAATTGCAGGTGCCGGAATATTTTTTATACGACCCGTTTAGTGGTGAGTTGCTGGGCTATCGGTTGATTGGTGGGGTGTACCACCCTATTGCAGCGGATGACCAGGGGCGATTGGTCAGTGAAGAAACCGGGTTGCTACTGGTGCATTGGGAGGGAGTATATGATGATATTTCGGCTCGCTGGTTGCGCTGGGCAACATTGGATGGTGTTGTGCTTCCCACGGAACATGAACGGAAAGAACAGGTAGAACGCAAGGCTGAGCAGTTTCGGCGTGAAAGTGAGCAGTTTCGGCGTGAAAGTGAGCAGTTTCGGCGTGAAAGTGAGCAGTTTCGGCGTGAAAGTGAGCAGGCATCACGCAAATCTGAACTCTTTGCGGCGAAATTACGAGAGTTGGGGATTGACCCTTCGGAATTGAATTAGGTTTTTTGTGGTGTTTTTTGCGGCTACGCCGCAAAAAAAGAGAACAAAAGGGGGCCTGGGGCTGCGCC
>CAYFVX010000280.1:0-5999 GCA_964346425.1 uncultured Chloroflexaceae bacterium
CTTTCCGATATTGTGTGGGATATGGGAAGTGAATTGATCAATCAGGGGCACGAAGCCCATGTCATCGCATCGTACCATGCGGATTCTTTTCCAGATAACCGCGTTACTGTCCACGATTTCTCAACACCACCGATGGGATACCGCAATGTGCTGGGAAATTTCTGGTTGCTCAAACGAGCAGCCAGTATTGTTGCTCGTATTCAGCCTGATATTGTTCATGCTCCTGAATATGTTTCGACGGCTGTATTGGCAAGACTGGGTATCAAAGTACCGCTGGTGCTTACGGTTCCTGGGAACATTTTTCACCGCATACGGGAAGGACATAACTATGAATGGTATTTTGTGCAAGTGCTCAAATGGGCTGCTCGTACTTCGGCCAAAAAGTGTGGAAAGGTTATTGCCATTAGCAAGGAGATGAAAACCTGGTGGGAATGGACAGGAAGCCCGCCTGAAGACACCCCATGGATACCATTAGGTGTTGATACCGAGCGGTTTCACCCTGTACCTGATGCGAGAAGACAGTTGGGGCTTCCATCGGATAAACTCATGCTGCTTTTTGTGGGGAGGTTTTCCAAAGAAAAAGGATTGTTGGACTTATTTGAAGCATTGCATCACATACGAAATCGGCTTGATCCTTCAAAAATTCATATTGTATTGATTGGGAGGGGGCCACAAGAGAAAGAATTGCAGCAAGCACTTGCAAAACGAGCATTAGAGCCTATTGTTGAGATTCGTTCCTGGGTTGCTCAGGAGACTCTCAGTACATGGTATACGGCTGCTGATGCGTTGTTGTTACCCAGTCATAGCGAAGGGTTCAGTCGGACGATTCCAGAAGCTATGTGTTGTGGAACCCCTGTTATTGGCTCCAACATCACGGGTACTTCAGATCATATTCGGGACTATGAGAATGGGATGCTTTTTCCCGTTCGTGACGCACAAGCTCTTGCCCGAATTCTTGGTTTTTTCGTTGCTCAACCAGAGGTTTTACGACACATGCGGTCGAAGACCCTTGCATATGCCCTGGAACATCTTACCTGGACAAGAATTGTTGAACGCGTTGTTGAAGAAGTATACAAGCCAATAATGAAAGTTTGAACCGAAGGAAACAGACTTTTTGCTTATTCCTCTTCAGGAAAAGAGAGTACTTCATGAAGATTATGCACATGCTAGGAGACCGGTTTCTTCCCACTGCCCCGGAAAAAACCGGGGTCAGTGGTGTCGTGCGGGTTCCATTAGAAATAGCTCGTGTCCAGGCTCAGCAGGGGCACCACGTAACGGTTGCTGCAGTCGCCGAAGAAGCACGACGAACAACCTGGCAAGGAGTACATCTGGTGCATATACGGGCTATCCCATGGGCAAGAATATCATTGAAATCTCGTTCAATAAATTTTCAGACCCATCTCCCCTACATGCTGCTAACTCGACTTGTATCGCTCGATATTTTACATGCGCATCATCATATTTACCTGCGTTTCTTGCGTGCCAGAGGACGGGTCGCGCACTTTCATGTTGATCCCTTTTATCCAGGAAGAAATAATGAAGGACTTGATCTCAAACCGCTTGATTTTCAAACTATTGCCCGGTACACTGATAGACAGATAGGGGTCAGTCAATTTGTGACCGATCAACTCAGGCAGGGATTGGGTTCGCAGGGTAATGTTTCTACAGTATATAATGGTGTTCAGATTGATGATTTTGCACCATCCCGTTGGCAAGAAAAAGCTAAAAGGCTACGGAATGAATGGGGAGCAACGGCAGAGACTGTTGTTTTTCTGTTTGCCGGTGCTCTGGTTTCTGAAAAAGGGGTTATTCATCTCGCACAAGCATTTGCCAATCTTGCACAGAAAATTCCTACCGTTCATCTTGCTCTTGCTGGTTCAGTTCAGTTATGGCATCGAAAACTATCTTCGTCACAAGATACACCGAACGCCTATGAGAAACAAGTCCGAGAAATCCTCCAGGATATGCATGCCGCCGGTCGTGTGCATTTTTTGGGGAAAATATCACCCGCAGAGATGCCAGCCGTATTTCATGCCAGCGATGTAACCGTTGTGCCATCTATTGTGCGCGAAGCATTTGGAATGGTTGCACTTGAAGCACTTGCAAGTGGGTGTCCCGTTATTGCTTCCCAGACCGGTGGGTTGGTTGAACTTGTGAACGAACAAAATGGGATGCTGGTACCAGTCGGCGATGAAGAAGCACTGGGAACTGCTATGGGGAAATTTGCCAGTGATGCAGACCTGCGAAAACAATGTGGTATTGCAGCAAGGGAGACCGCAAGGTATTTCTCTTGGCAAAATGCTGTGCGGCAGATTGATGCGCTCTATCACGATATTCTTACGAGTAGGAAACGCTAAAAAGATAGAAATCATGCATGTCAAACGTACTATGTGGATAGCTTTCATTGCTTTTGTCGTAAGTATATGTATGCTTTCGCCCTTGCATGCGCAGGAATCTCAATCATCTTCTTCTGACAATCAGCGAGAAAACACAGATACGTTGATTGACTGTACCATGAAGGACTATGGAGTCACTATGCATATTTCGCATTACACGGTGGATATGTGGGTTACGATTGTTCCTCGTGGGCACTCTATTCCGTCAAATCTGTGTCAGGATGTACTTGCTATGAAAGAAGAAGCAGATGATATATCTCATTCGGTGACCAGCATCAACAAAAAAATTCGTGATTTGCGTGAATTAGGAGCTGATAGAGAGATTGCCATCCTTGAGAAACGAATACCGTCACTCCGTCAGCAAGCTCGTACCATCCATAATCAAATCATGCAAAAGATGTGGGGTGCAGGTAATGCACATACTGATGCATATCTTTTTGCTTATAATGAAGAGGAAAATGTACGGGTTATTCTTGAGTTCCGTCCACTACCCGATGGGCGACCTGAAGCTCGTTTGTATATAGACGTTGATGAACATGGAATGGTAGGCAGACAAAGATTGACGCGGCCAGATGATTATGATTTTTTTGTAACCAGGCAAGGAAACAAAGAGCTGCGGATCAATATGTATGATGGACGTCCCTTGATTACCATGTATCCTGAAAAGGGGGGATGGTATGTGGATGGAAATATCAATTTTGATTTGTTCTATACTATTGACGGTCCGCTTCCGCCCGGAGGTCATGGGAAGGAATGGCAAAAAACTGATGGCGTCATTGACTGGGAGTCGAAAATAGTGGAACAGAAACCAGGTGTTCCAGGTTCGCAGTCTACGTTGCTTGTCAACGATCCTTATCCAGGGCGTGCGTATGAACGTTTTGGTGGCTTTGCCCGCATGCAACCAACCCAACGGTTTCCTGATGTTCCTCCCTTCAAACGAGCAAAGCCGTTCATGCCAGCTTTTCCTCATCTCGAGTTTGGGTTGTCACGTCTGGATAAAGGAGTGCCAGGGCAGATAGGCGGTGACTTTAATCATTTTAGAGAAACTCCGCTCCCTTTCTATTACAGTATGCGTGAAGGCATACTCTTACTGCACGGGTTGGTAGGATTTCAAGAAGCAGGGATTTACTATTATAACTCACCCGCACCCTTTCCAGATATACAATTTGAATCGCCTTTTGCCTTTTATACTTTTGATAGTACAAGCCGTTATCCGCAACTGGTTATCCGTGGTCTTCCCAATCCAAAAGGACATAACATCGCGTCATACGCAACCCCGCATGCAACAACCAGGGATTATATCAACTTTCGCTATTCCTGGACAACTGAGGGTGGACACGAACCGGAGTGGCGATACTCGTACAATGTTGCTGGGTATGGTGATAACTATCACTATACCCACAAGCTGAAATTCGGTGAAGCTGAATTTTTGGGGATTCACTTTAATGATATCGCCGACTGGGTTATTTCAAGGCCCTGGCAACTGGTCACACTGGTAGAGTCGATCGATGGGTATGGAGCATCTGAGGGTATTTATTTCTATAGTGCTCAAGCTGTGGAAATTTGGGGATGGCTTGATGGGCGTGATTCAGAACCGCCGGAATTTTTGCAGCATCCCAGGCTGGTGGGTGACGTAGGAAAAGGGCTTTCCTATGGAGCAGATACGTCACTTCCGGAAAATTATCGTGGTGAGTATCACACTGCATACTTTGAAAAACCGAGAGTGTATCTCAGTCCTATTGATAATCGCTTGCACCTTTGGAAGGCTGAAGGGGGGATGCACAATATTGATGTTGATCATATCCTACGTGTTCACAACCTTACAGGCGATGCATATATTGATGGGTGGACGCTGGAGGAGGTTGAGGCACAAATTCCCCCCAGAGATATGTTGAATCCTGCAGAAGAATGGAGTCCTAAAGCGTACACCGGCAAAGTTATAGAGTTCTTGTATGCGCTTGATGGCTATTTCATCTACTCAGGACCAGATGGAAGTGAATTGCGAAGGGCAGACTATGCTCTCTCGCTATTTGATATGAAGCCGCCGCATGATAAGGCATCCTGGCAAGATTTTGTCGATCGGGTCAAGCCGTACAATGCAAAAGCTCGAAACCCAGAGAATATTCGTGGCTGGTTATCTGCGTTTCCTGGAACCAGTTTGCTCACATCTCCCGGAGCCATCCGCGATGTCCGTGCCACAGGTGATGGTTTTCGTTTTGTCGTAGATATCCAGCCAGGATATCAGACGCAGGAGATAGCCAATGAGCAAGTGTTTGCGCCTGGTGAGTATTTAGTCTCTTATAACGGGACATTTAGTATTCAGCCATTGATTCCTCCGGAGGTCTCGGCAACATTTCAAACCTCTGAGTTGCAACAGTATATACCGGGAATAGTTCATGCAGAACTACGTAATTATGGACTTGAAGATGCGTATCATGCAAGGATTGAGCTTGTTGGCAAGTTTGCTGGTGAAGAGCCGGTGCTGGCTTCGCATAAGCTTGTGGATATTCTGGCAGGCAAAACGCACAAGGTTCGGCTGGATGTTACCCCATATCAACATGGAACGTGGACATTGGAACCTCGTATTCGTTGGAAGGATGGAACGACCATGTCCTTCAATCCTTTTGAGGTTTCGGTTGTTTCTGCTCCTGATAGTGGAACTATTTCCATCATCAAACTTTCGACTTCCTCGTTCAAAATGTTGCCATTTATCGCTCTGACCCTGACCGGTTTTGGAACGTTGGCTGCGGTCACGTTTTTTATGATGGGTAGCCATCAGGCATTTCCTGATGAAAAAGATAATGAGGCCAGTTTATCCAATGGGAAAACCATGCGGTATTTTCTTGTCCCATTTTTCATGATGGCATGCGCCAGTTGGTATTATGTTGCTCGCTATCAGGGAAATTGGTCTGAGGTTGATACCAATACCTTTGCCAATATTATCCATGTGTTCATGAAGAATGGGGAACTTGTTCCTACAGATGGTGAGATATATCCGCATGGATTTGCCTATCAAGCTATTTCGGCGTTTTTGCTTACTTTCACTGGGGTTAGTGTGACTACGCTTCAGCAGGTGATTTACCCGCTGGTGATTCCGCTCATGGTCTTTCCCGCCTGGGCGTTCTACCGCGAGGTTACGGGGAGTGGAAAAGGTGCTGCTGTTACCACAGCGTTGCTTTTCACACAGCCAGAGTTGCTCTTTGTCATCTTGCGGAGTTCCCATGAGAAATTTACCCGTTCCTTTATCTTGTTTGGACTCTTTCTGCTTGCTCGCAGTCTGAGGTTGCGTGAGCAACCGCGTAATTTTATTGTGCATGTCCTGTTGTTTTATGTGCCATTGTTCGCGTTGACGTCTGGCAATGTTTTACTGGCTATTACCTTTCTGCTGGCTCTCAATCTGGCTTTTATCTTTGGTTTTTTGCAGAAACAGGCAGAATGGATACGCAAGCAATTCATATGGTTACTCAAAAAGCTCTTCAGGCGCAATGCAGAGGAGCAGCGAGGAGAGGTGGACGAACCGCTTGATAGTCATGTTCTCATACGTTTTACCTTCATTCTCATTGTCAGTGCGTTTGGGATTTATCTTTTTGCTTTCTATGTTTA
>CAYFVX010000281.1:0-5999 GCA_964346425.1 uncultured Chloroflexaceae bacterium
GCTTGTGGAAGGGCTAATACTGAACTTCATTTACAAATCAGATCGGACTGCTATAGTCACCGAGGAGGGGTAGAGGATTCCAGCATGAAAGTTGTTTCGATTGTCGGTGCCCGACCACAATTTATCAAAGCGGCTGCTATCAGCCGGGTGTTGCGCGAACAGCATACCGAAATACTGGTGCATACCGGGCAGCACTATGATTATGGCATGTCGCAGGTGTTCTTCGACGAGCTTGCTATTCCCGTACCAGACATCAATCTGGCTATCGGTTCTGGAACCCACGGGACGCAAACTGGCGCGATGCTGGCGGAGATAGAAAAGGTTTTGCTGCAGGAAACCCCCGACTATCTGCTGGTGTATGGCGATACCAACTCGACGCTGGCTGGCGCACTGGCAGCCGCCAAATTGCATGTACCGGTTGCGCATGTCGAAGCCGGTCTACGCAGTTTCAACCGGGCGATGCCGGAAGAGATCAACCGCGTGCTGACGGACCATGTCTCCACCTTGCTGTTTTGCCCCAGTCAAACCGCGGTGGACCATCTGACACACGAGGGTATTACGCACGGGGTGCATCTGGTAGGGGATGTGATGGCGGATGCGCTGCACTTTACGGTTGCACGGGCCAGGGAGCGTTCCTCTATCTTGCAAACTCTGGACCTCTCTACCGGCGGTTATCTCCTGGCAACCGTGCATCGTGCCGAGAACACGGATAATCCCCAACGGCTGGATGCACTGTTGCGAGCGTTTGCAGCGATTGAGGAAACGATTATTTTTCCGGTCCATCCCCGTACCCGCAAACAGATTGCGGCTGCTGGCTGGGAACCACCAGCAAATGTATCCATGATAGAGCCGGTGGGCTATCTGGATATGGTGCAGCTTGAGCAGTCGGCTCGTCTTATCCTGACCGACTCCGGGGGTATCCAGAAGGAGGCATACTGGCTCGGTGTCCCATGTATCACGCTCCGCGACGAAACGGAGTGGGTCGAGACCGTGGAAGTTGGATGGAATGTGGTCGTTGGGCGCGAAACCACACGGATTGTGCAAACGGTGCAGTCGTTTGTTGCGCCGGCTGAACGGCCAGTGCTGTATGGCGGCGGTCAGGCGGCAGAGCGGTGTGTGACGATACTGGCAAAGTTTCAGCAGATGTAACCATTCAGAAAGTGACAGGATGAAAACAAACCAGCAGAAGATAGCCCAACCCCGTTGCCTGTTCCATACGGTAGCACCATTTCATACCTCAATAATATCGGGGTCAACGCTACGACCTTTGAGGATGCGGGCAGGTTTTGAGCAGATTGGGTATGTTGTTGACACCATCTGGGGAAAGGGCGAACAGCGTAAAAGAGCTATAGACGTAGTGAAGAAGAACATCGAATCTGGCATCCACTATGATTTCGCCTACTCGGAATCACATACTCTCCCTACCTTTTTGACGGTCAGACGCTATGCTCCTGCCTACCTTTTTACCGATTATAGCTTTTTTTCTCTCTGTCAGGATGCTGGAATTCCGCTTGGCTTATTTTATCGAGATGTTCACTGGCGATTTGACGTGTACAGACAGAAAATTTCCTGGTTCAAATACTTTGTTACCGTTCTTTTTTATCACCTCGACTTGCTGGCATATCGCCAGTGGGTTGATGTGTTGTTTTTGCCAGATATGCGCATGCTCAGGTATGTACGCTTCTGGCCCCAATTCAAACCAGCTTATGCCCTGCCTTCTGGATGCATAGGAGACATTCAAGACCGTCCTGACACTCACACCAATCACCTGAAACTGTTGTACGTTGGAGGGGTAGGTACTTCTCTCTATGACATACGTAACCTGCTTGAAGGAGTTTCCTATGCCGTCCAGCAAGGTGTGTCTGTTCATTTAACCATCTGCTGTCGTCGAGAAGAGTGGGCATCCAGACCACCTGACTATGATCAATGGAGCGGGAGCTGGTTAACTATTGTGCATAACGCAGGTGAAGAGCTGAGAAAGCTTTATCAAACGCACGATATTGCTCTGATTTATTCAAAGTCCCATCCATATCGTGCGTTCGCCATGCCATTCAAGTTGTTTGAAGCAATAGGTGCTGGTCTACCTTTGATTGTTACTGGTGATACTGCAGTCGGTGATTTTGTAAAGCAGTGGGATTGTGGGTGGGTCATTGATGAGCACCCTTTGCAGTTGACCGAATTGTTACACAGATTGGCAGAACATCGGTCGGAAATGGAAGATAAGGCAAAAAATGTTCGTCGTATACAGCAACAGCATACCTGGACAAGTCGTGCCCGTCAGGTTGTAGATGTTCTTGCCCATGCGCATTGATAGCAAATACGGATAATGATTTCCACTACAGATGAACACAGATGCACAGAGGTAGATTGAGCCATGAATATTGTTATTTTTACTTCGGGCTATCCAGGAAAAGGGAGACATGGCGGGCCGTTTGTCCAGACAATAGCCCGGGCACTTGCCAGACATCACCGTGTGGTGGTTGTCTATCCTTTTCTGATACGACCATTTGAACTCTTCCAACCACCATACGAGGCTGAAACAGAGGGCAATCTGACAATATACCGCCCACGCTATCTGTACCTGCGTGGAATCTGGTGGGTTTTCTATTTCTTATCTTGCTTCTGGTGGTCACGCAAGGTAGATTGGTCAACGGTTGATATCGTTCATGCAAACTGGTCTATTCCATCTGGTTTTACTGCCATGCTACTGAGCCATTGGCACAACAAGCCGTTCATTTTAACTGAGCATGCGGGACACTTTGATGAGATGGTCAGTTCACTACCACGACGAGTTACGATTCATTGGACCATCAAGCACGCCCAAAGTGTGCTGACGGTCAGTCAGGCACTTCAGCAAAACTTGATAAATCAGGGTATCATTGCCAGATCGTTCAAGGTTGTTCCTAACGCAGTTGATCCAGCCATTTTTTACCCTGACCCTGCCTACCGGCATGAATCCTCACAACTAGTACATTTACTCTGGGTTGGTGGCTTCAAAACCGACTATTATCACCGCAAGGGTGGGCCTGAACTCATGCAGGCTATTGCCCTGGCACGTCCCAATTTAACAAAGACCATTCGCTTAACAATCATTGGCGATGGTCCGTCTCGATCAGAATGTGAAACGCTTGCCCAAAATCTCAATATTGCAGACATATGTCATTTTGTTGGGTCAATGCCCCACAGGAAAGTACGTGATTGGATGCAACACTGTGACGCTCTGGTTCTTGCCAGCCTGAGTGAATCCTTTGGGGTGGTCGTTATTGAAGCTTTGGCATGTGGCAAACCTGTGATTGCAACTCGATGTGGGGGGCCAGAGGAAATCGTCACACCAGAAACAGGTATACTGGTCGAACCAGGCAATCCACAGGCATTGGCTGAGGCAATAGTTGCTCTGGTTGATAATCTTGAAGCCTTTGATACAAAGTATATTGCTGCTTATGCGCAAGCACGTTATAATCCGGATACGGTTGCCAGGATGTTGACGCAAGTATATGAAGAGTTCCGTTACAATAGCAAGAGGGAGAAAGAACCAACTGAACCCGGGGAGTGAATAATACCAAATTCGATAATCAGGCAGGAACCACGAACACACCTTTCTCAGTTGGTCATAGATAACTATGGGACAGTCTCGCAAAAAACACGGAAAAGTTTGTCATTTCACTTCGGTCCATCGGTACAATGATACGCGTATTCTCTTTAAAGAGTGTGCTTCATTAGCGAAACAAGGATTTGACACGCATCTGGTGGCGGTTGAAGCTCCTGATAGCACAGTTCAGCACGTTCACATTCATGGTGTTCGTAAACAAGGGCGAAACCGGATGAATCGTATGACAAGAACAACCTGGGCTGTCTATAAGAAAGCAAAATCACTTGATGCTGATATTTATCACTTTCATGATCCTGAACTGATACCCGTTGGCCTGCTGCTGAGTTCCCAGGGGAAACCGGTTATTTACGATATTCATGAGGATGTGCCACGTGCTATTTTTAACAGACCCTATCTGTCTCTCTATGCCAGACGATTGATAAGTTTGAGCATGGAGCTTTTTGAGAATAGAGCGGCCGGCAAATTTTCAACCCTGGTTGCAGCAACCCCGGATATTGGCAAACGCTTCGAGTCTATCAACCCGCAAACTGTGGTTATCAATAATTATCCCCTGCTCAATGAGCTTCATTCGTCTACACCTGTTCCCTGGCAGAAACGCATACCTGGTGTTGCCTATGTAGGCGTCATCACGGAAGGAAGGGGGGTTTTTCAGATAGTGGAAGCCATGCAGCACGTGCCTGAGCAACTGAACGCAACGCTGGAACTGGTTGGTCCGTTTGAGACGCTAGAACTACGCGAACAGGTGATGAAGTTACCCGGTTGGAATCGGGTGAATGAATATGGCGTTCTTGATCGTGAGCAGGTAGCCTCGTTGCTCGGAAAGGTTCGTGCTGGTCTTACAACTCTTCTGCCAACAGTAGCATATAGCACAAGTCAGGCAACGAAGACTTTTGAATACATGTCGGCTGGAATACCTGCTATTATCTCAAACTTCCCAGCATGGAAACATCTTGAAGATATGGGATGCTGTATTCAAGTTGACCCGTATGATACCCGTGCTATTGCAAATGCCATCACCTTTCTAATCACGCAACCCGCAGCAGCAGAAGAAATGGGACGGCGAGGACGCAAAGCAATCGAACAATACTATAATTGGGAAACACAAGTACCAAAACTTGTCGAACGTTACGAAAACCTATTGAGTTGACCAATCACACAAATCTGGTATGAGAGACTGCCAACAAAGGTAAAGCATCATGGTTGAGCCACAACAGAAATTGAAACAAAACACCGTCACTATCGCCATTCCAACGTACAATGAGGCGGCCTCTATTGAGGCTATCGTTACGAATTTCTTGCATACCACCTATCCCTCATTGCTCGAAATTCTGGTTATAGATGGCGGGAGCAGCGATGGTACTCAGGAAATTGTTGCGCAACTAACACAGGCTGATGCACGGGTACGGCTGTTGCACAACCCGTATAAGATACAGTCAGCAGCCTTGAACATTGCCATAGCCGAAGCAAAAGGGGATATTTTCCTCCGCGCGGATGCGCACAGTGACTATGCTGCTGACTATGTTGAGCGTTGCGTTGAAGCTCTGCTTGAAACCAACGCGTTGAATGTGGGGGGAGCACAACGCTTTGTTGCGAAGACGGCTTTTCAGGCCGGGGTTGCTCTGGCGACCAGAAGTTTGCTGGGGAGCGGTGGAGCGAAATATCGCAATCCTGAGTACAATGGGTATGCTGATACGGTGTATCTGGGGTGCTTCTGGCACGAGGCTTTTGAACGGTTGGACCGTTCGCAGTTGCGCCCAACCTGTTATATTGATGCCGCAGGGAACGAGAAGCAGGTCCCGTCCTTTTTTGATCTTGATCAGGTAGCCAATCAGGATGCTGAATTGAATATCTGCCTGAATGAGTTGCAACCTGATGCCATCTATGTCAGTTCCAGAATTAACGTGTGGTATTATCCAAGAAGGAGCTGGCAACGTTTATGCAAGCAGTATTTCAATTATGGGCGCGGACGATGCCGCACGGTGCAGCATCATACCGGTGCAAAACAATTGCGTGGACAATTGCCGTTTCTTGTGCTTTCACTGGGTCTGTTTACTTTTTTGCTGGATAATCTCTGGTTACGCAGACGCTTGCATACGAGGAAATTGTTTCTGGCCGGGCTTGCGCTCACTTTTCTGGAAGCTCTGCGTGTCACCTGGAAATATCGAGAAACGTTTGTGAGCGAGATATGGCGCGGGGAGGAAGAAGATATTCCTTCGTTTTTTGAACGCTGGCTCTTTTGTGGCATTGCGCTGATGAGCAAGCCATCGGTCCATTTTGCGGGGTATGCTTATCAGCTCTATCGTATCAAGGTGTTGCACAGGGATGATTTTTAGCATTTGATGAAATCCTGTTTGCTGGTTGGTGTATTGCTGCTTGATGGCAGGCTTAT
>CAYFVX010000282.1:0-5965 GCA_964346425.1 uncultured Chloroflexaceae bacterium
ACCGCCACCTTCTGATTGATGATATTGTCCTCCGCCAGCAAGATGCGCAGTGGGTGCTGCTTGCCCGGCAATTGTTCGGCTGGTTGCTCATCGCTGCGCTTCTTCGCCGGCGTATATCCCTCCAGCAAGCTGACCAGCATACGTGCCAGCGGGTAGGGGCGGATGGGCTTCGTCAGAAAGGCAACCCGCGTGCCACCAGCCTGGCTGTCAGGGTTGACCCGCGTGCCCGCAGGCAGCAGTGCCAGTATTGCCAGCGTTACATGCTGGTTGGCTGTTTTCTGCGTCAGTGTCTGGATAGTCGCCGTTATTTCTGCCTGGGGCAGATGCAGGTCGAGCAGAGCGATATGGAATACCTCACCCTTATCAAGTGCCTGCTCCGCTTCTGTCAGCGAGGAAACCGCCTGCACGTGCATATTCCAGCGCGTTGCATAGCCACACAAAATATCACGACTGACCGCATGCTCAGCCACAACCAGCACCCGTTTGTTGGACACGGCGGTGGTAGATATACCTACCTCCGTCGCATCGGGTGTTGCTTGACCACGCTCCGTGGTAACCGTGAAGAAAAAGGTGGAGCCTTTGCCCGCCTCGCTTTCCACCCACATTCTGCCACCCATCAACTCGGTCAACCGTTTGCTAATCGCCAGCCCCAGGCCGGTGCCACCATACTTGCGCGTCGTCGAAGCATCCACCTGCGTGAATGGCTTGAACAGACGGTCAAGCCGATCCGCCGGTATGCCAATGCCCGTATCCCGCACACTGAAGCAAATAGAGGAGAGAGGATGAGGCAGAGCAGATTGTTCGATGAACGACTGCGCGGCATTCTGCATTGTGCATTCTCCATTCTCCACTGTAACAATGACCTCACCCCGCTCGGTGAACTTGACCGCATTGCTCAACAGATTGACCAGCACCTGCCGTAGCCGCGTGATATCGCCCACAATCGTTGCTGGCACATCTTCCTCAATCCAGTAGGCAAGCTCTAGCCCTTTCTCGCTTGCGCGTGGTGCCAGTAGTTCCAGGGCTTCTTCGACGACCGTGCGCAGATGAAACGATTGCTGTTCCATATGCGTGGGTTTTGTCCCCAGGCTTCTTCAAACGTATAGCCGGTTATCTGCGTAAAACGGGGATTGACATACTCAATCGTACCATTCGGGTCAGTGATAATAACCGAAGCCGGACTTTGTTTGACCGCCTGATGGAGCGTGCGTATATTGTCCTCATTGCGCTTACGCTCAGAAATATCCATCAGCAAGCCCTCAATACAAAGGATCTGTCCATTATTGCCAGCTACCCCGCTCCCCTGCGACCAGACCCATTTCTCGTTCCCATGACGGTCAATAATACGGTAGGTGAGCGCAAAGGGTTGCTGTCTTTGCAGAACCTGCTCCAGGGCCTTATTGACGCTCTGGCGGTCGTCTGGATGGATAAGAGAATCTAGCGTCACCGACGTCCCATGCTGCAGAAAAGCAGCAGGTTCATAGCCGGTCAACTCCACACACCCCTTGCTAATAAATGTTGTTTTCCAGACTGCTTCAAACTGGCAGCGATACGCCACACCTGGTAAATTGTTAATCAGATTTGCCAATGTCCGTTCGCTTTCGCGCAATGCCCTGGTGCGCTCATCTACCAGCCTGCGCAGCTCGTGGTTGCGCTCTCGTATGGCATAGATGCGCCATTGATAGAGGGTAAACGCCAGCCCACCAGCCAGCAGCACCACGCTCCCGCGAAACCACCAGGTTCGCCACCAGGGGGGCAACACGGTAATTTTGAGCGTCGTGCCAGTGGTATTCCAGACGCCATCATTATTCGACCCCTGTACCTGCAACTGATAGGTACCGGCTGGCAAACTGGAATAGGTGGCAAAGCGACGACGGCTATCCGTTTCGTTCCATTGGGTTTCAAACCCTTGCAGCCGGTACGTGCTACCCGCGCAAACCGAGGAAGCCATCGTCCACATGGAAGCCCTGGCCGGCAACTACACGCTCAGCCTGCGCAGCCAGGCACGGGCATGGCATGGCGTCATCTATGCCCGCGTGGGCGGCGAAGCCGAACGCATCCATCAGTTCTGCGCCAGCCTGACGGAACGCTGGCACCACTGCCATGTGCTGACCTGCAACTCGCAGCAGCACGCCAGCCTGCCCCGCTGGGGCAAACCAGACCCCAACAGCGACCTGATGGCTGCCATCAAGCAGGCTTTTGACCCGGCGCACACGCTCAACCGCGGCAGGTTAGATGGGTGTTTCGATGGCATTGAGACGGACGAGCGCGAGCCAGCGACCGAGCACATTCGCGAGGAAGCAAAGCCAGTGGTAGTTTAATAGTGTGGGGTAGGACGCAAAGTGGGCTGGTGGGTAGTGGGTAGCCTGAAGGCACAAACACATACGGCAGGTGTTTGCCCCATTGTGATAGGGCAAAACTGGCTCAAAATATATCCCTTTGAGGCGGGGTAGGGGCCTCAATGGGTGTCACTTGTGGGTGTGTGAGGGAACCAGGTTCCCTCACGCTCCCCATTCTGGTGGGTTGTGTTGTTTTTTTCGACTTCGTCGAAAAAACAACACAACCCACTCCAAAGCTGTGGCACGCGGTTGCGTGCGTTCTTTACCGTGCGCAAGCAGCACACAATACAGGTGAAACCTGTTGAGGGTAGGGGGCCTCAATGGGTGTCACTTGTGGGTGTGGGAGGGAACCAGGTTCCCTCCCACACCCCACCATATTGTCAAAAGTTTGTATCAATCGCGGAGCGACACAATATCTTCCAACCGCTCGCCATTGATATACACGATACTTTCCTCTACAGTCGAGAACTGATCTGCCGTCTGGCGGATCTGTGCGGCAACACGCGGACCTTCGCACGTTCCCCCAATACGCACCGCACCGGTCAGATAAATCCTGGCCTGACCGTTCTCAACCGTTGCCCCATCAAGCGACAGGTCGGATTCAGCAAGCGCATTGTACAGCCCGGACTGGCCGTAATATTCTTCATCCATCGCCAGCAACCGCTCAAAGGCGGCTGTGAGCGGAGCAGTCGTCGGCTCAATGTCTACCGTTACGCCCACCACGCTGTCGCCACAGCCAACTTCGGGGCCAGACTGTCCCTGGTCGCCCAGCGCGATGAAATAGAGTTGCACCTGGTTTACTTCAGGTGGTTGCGGTGGTTGCTCTGGATGCACCGCGACATCGCCTGCAACATGTGTGCCCAGCCGCCCCAGCAATACCTGTGAGCCAGCGGGATTGTCCGCATGCCACTCAAAGCGTGCTCGCTCGAACCATTGTACCTGCACTTCTTTACCTTCAACCTCAGACGCATATGGCTCCGTCACCGGCAAGCCAAACAGGGCCAGGCTCTCCTGGTGACTGCTACCCGGCTGCCCATCGAACTCCAGACCATTGCTCCGCCAGTAATTCAGAAACCCGATGCCTGCATCGCCCAGTTGATTGCAGAGATTGTGGTCTGTCTGCTCGAAGTACAGGCACCCTTCCGCGGGACCATCGCCCGTGGGCATCTCAGACCAATCAATGCCTTCCATCTGCATCACTTCTACCCCGATGCGACCCAGCAACACATCATAGGGTGGTTTATTCTCTGGCGCATACTCAAAGCGTGTGCGCTCGAAATATTGCACGGTGCGCCCCTCCTCGGTACGTTCTGCGGTCAACGGATAGCCAAAAACATCCAGTCCACCATTCAGATACCAGTAGGACAAAAAACGCCCGCGGATTTGATGGCCGGTTTCTGGAAAGGTGTGCTGTGTGGAGGGAAAGATGAAACACGCATAGTTCGAGTATCCATCATTGGGCGCAATTTCCGCCCGATAAGAAAACCCCATCGTATCCTCGTCTATGGGGTGGGGAACCTCGTGGCTCAGCGAAAAATGCCCATTGGCATCGGAGGTTGCTTCAAGCACCCCATCGGCCCCGCGACCAGCCTGGCAAATATCCATCATCTCATACGAAGCGTAGGATACCTGAATACGATGGTTTGGCGGTGCGCCCTGCCCTTCAATCGTAATCGTTGTGCCCGGTGTGCCCACCAGCGGCGTCACTTGCATATCGAGTGGTTGGGCCTGTGCCCGCGCCGGTGTGGGATATTGTGCCAGCGAAAGGATACCTGCGAGAAATAAACTTATCGAAGCGATTATTTTTGTTAGCGAAAACTTGTGTTGCATACCTGTTGTGCTCCTCCGTTACTCCTAATACTACCTTTGCAGATTTCCGCACGTCAACCGCCAGGAACGCCAAGAACGCCAGGAGGAGCAATTTTTTCAATGTGCGTTCTTGCTGTTTCTCATTATCTTCAGGTTGACAGAACAAGAAGAAGTGCAAGGATAGTGTACTAATACTCTTGCAAGCTCAGCAGCAATATATGTGCCAGCAATGCGGTACTAAGAAGCCTCCTTTGAAATAGTCTGCCGTTCTTCCAACCAGGAGATGACACGAAGAATGATCAGGATAAGAATGGTGCTGCCAACTGCAAGGATGTAGCATTGGATGCCAACGGCGATACCTACTGCGGCGGTGACCCAGATGGAGGCGGCAGTGGTCAATCCTTTCACGCGGTGCCGCTGTCCCGCGACAAAGATGGTACCGGCTCCGAGAAAACTTACGCCAGTGACGACAGCTTCAATCGTTGCCAATGGCTCAATCTGCACGCGAAAGTTGCCGGCCGGTCCGGGTGGGGCGATGGGACGAGCGTCAATTGCCAGCAGGTCCATGAAGGAGACAAACATCGTGGAGCCGACGGCTACTAGCATATGGGTACGCAACCCGGCATCTTTGCCAGTACGCTCTCGTTCCAGACCAATCAATCCGCTCAGCACAGCAGCCACAATGAGCCGCAGCAGAATCATCCATTCAAGCCACACAGGTTGGGTATCCTTTCGTCACTATCCTTGCACTTTTTCTTGTTCTGTCAAGCTGAAGATGATGAGAATCAACAAGAACGCACATTGACAAAATGGCACCTCCTGGCGTTCCTGGCGTTCCTGGCGGTTGAAGTCCGAAAATCTGCAAAGGTAGTGCTTTCGTGATAGAGGCTGTGTATACAGGGCGTTGGGCAACGCTTGCTTTGCAGTGTTGCAAGATGTGTGCCGGTTTACGGAGTCACAGAAGCCTGCCGCAGGTAAATACCTGCGGCAGGCTTCTCATGTATTGCGAGGGACGCAACCTCATACCCCCGATTCTGTTGTAAGCCGTCATCTCTCTCTCTGCACAGCAGAGGCCGCTCGTGGCTTGCCGGGTATTACCCGGCCTTACCCTTGCGGCGGCGGTGCGAGCGAACGCCGGTGGTACAAACGCCAGATGGCTCCCACCTGGATGGCCCGCCCCACGCACCTTGCTCCCCATCAGCCAGCGCAGTCGCCTGGCCGCCGACATTGCTGCCGACGCCGGTGCGCTCTTACCGCACCCTTTCACCCCTTACCAGCAAAGGCTGGCGGGACTGCTTTCTGTTGCCGTCTTGCGTCACAGACAGTTTGCACCGCCTGCGCCCCCGCTTACGGTTTCGCGGGGTGGCCTTCCACATAGTTTCATGTGGGCGAGGAGTCGGGAAGTTCCTCTGAAAGGTTCTGGTGCCTTCCAGCGACGGCGCGGTTGCGTCCGTGCAGGGGATGCAGACATACTGTTGCTTCCCTGTTGTTATCACCAGAATGTATCATACCATTTTGCAAACCGCTGTGCAAAGCGGTTTGCAAATGTGCCATGGCAACCATGCGCCTGCGGCGCAGCTCCCCTCAGTGAGGGTCCTTCACATGTGTAGAGATTTTCGCAAAACCTGATACCAATGGGACAAGCCCGTAGGGGTTTGCCGGCGGCAAACCCCTACAGCGTGCCTCCAGCCAAAAAAGTCTACACATGTGAGAGTGAGGGTCCCCCCGCTGAGGGGGGCACCCCTCAACGGGGGTCCCCTGCGGGAGTGTGAGGGAACCAGGTTCCCTCACACTCCCCTTTGGCGTGGGGTGTTTGC
>CAYFVX010000283.1:0-5954 GCA_964346425.1 uncultured Chloroflexaceae bacterium
ACAGGTGGGATAGAGCGCATTGCAGACGCTCATCACTCATCCCTCATCACTCGTCACTGGCATGAGCAGTTACTCACTGAGAGGAAAAACCAGGGAATGCAACCATACGTCTCACCAGGTGCGCTCCATATGCACACTATCTACTCGCACGACAGCCCCGGCACCGTCCCGGATATTGTCCAGGCTGCCCGTCGTACCGGTCTCCAGTGGGTTATCGTCACCGATCATGATAGCCTGGAAGCTCGCCCATTTGCAGGATGGCACGATGGAGTGCTGGTGATTGTCGGGCATGAAATCACCCCGGCCCACAACCATTTCCTGGCACTGGATGTGGACGAAGTAATAAGCAACCGCCAACCCCCCCAGGACTTTGTAGATGAAGTTTATGCACGTGGTGGGTTTGGCATCATAGCCCATCCAGATGACCGCATCATCAACGCCGTCAAAAAAAATTGCTATACCTGGGATGACTGGTCAGTGGATGGCCCCCGCGACCGACAGAACCACCTGGTTGGCCTGGAACTCTGGAACCTGATGAGTGACTGGGCTTCCCAACTCAATCGCTACAACAAATACTGGAACTTCTTTCGTGCTCGCCAGACATTGCAAGGCCCCACCGCCAACACCCTCGCCTGGTGGGATCGGCTGAATATGGCAGGCAAAAAAACGTTTGGCGTGGCCGGGGTAGATGCGCACGCCGTCAAACATCGCGTTCCCTGGGGATATGTGGAAGTCTTCTCCTACCGCTGGTCATTTCAAACCCTGACCAACTACCTCCTGCTGCAAGAACCGCTCGACAACAACGCAGACCGTGCGCGACAACAGGTGCTTGCCGCATTGCAAGCCGGGCAACTCTTCTTTGCCAATCGGCTCGATGGGGATGCGGCATCGCTCATCTTTCGGATAAGCCGTGGTAAACAACAATGGACTATTGGCGATACCCTGAACATACAATCAGGAGCCTGCAAATTGTTCGTGGATGTGGGGAGAAATTACGAGGTGCGCTTAGTCCACAACGGACTGACCCGCAGCAGAGGAAAACGATGGTTGGGTGAATGTCTCGAAAAACCTGGCGTCTATCGCATAGAGGCATACCACCCTTCCGGTCGCCCCTGGCTCTTTACCAACCCGTTCTCCATCATCGAATAAGCCAGTAAGCTTACCGTCACACTTCAGCATCATTGGGCAGGGCCATGCAAAAACGACTGCCGCCGCCATCGCGGTCTTCCACCCATATATCCCCTTCGTGCGCCAGAGCCACTTCACGGCAAAACGCCAGCCCCAGCCCCGTGCCGCGATTGTTCTCACCGCGGGCCTGCGTAAACGGCAAAAAGATACGCTTGCGATCTTCGGGTGGCACGCCCTCGCCCATATCCTCAACAATAATCAGTATATCTTTGCTGTTCTGGCTCTCTTCTGCCTTCATCGTCACAGTGCCACCTTCCGGCGTGAAACGTAGTGCATTGGCTGCCAGATTAACCAGCGCCCGCCGCAGCAACCGGATATCAACCATCGCTTTCAAAGAGCGTGGCTGCACCTGATAACGAATAATCACCTGCCGCTTGACCGCAAGACTATACAGCAGACGGTGAACTTCATCGAAGAGCAACTCCAGCAGCACAGGTTCGCGCTCAACTGCATAACTTCCTGATTGAATCTTCTTCATATCCAGTAAATCGCTTGTCAACTCAATCGCGTCTTGTAAGCCACGCTTGCCGGAACTCAGCGAATCCGCCATGAACTCTTGAATAGTCTGGTCTATGGGCAACGCATTCAATGCCCGTTGAATAACATCGAGACTGGCCGAAGTAGCAGTCAACGGACTACGAATATCATGCACCAGCCGCCCGATGATTCGCTCACGGGACTCGTCTCTATCCAGCAGCGTCTGGTATCGCCAGGCATTTTGCAGCGTCAGCTCTATCGTATTGGCGACTGCTGTCAAAAACGTTCCCTGATAGGCTTGAAATGCCTGATTGCGCTGGTGGGCCATCGTCAGAACGCCAGATATCCCGATAGAAGTTTGCAGTGGCAACACAATCAGCGAACGACCATCAAGCAACTGCGGCTCCGCACACTCTCGCTTATCACCCAGCCGTATAACCCGCTGCTGGCGCAACGCCTGCCCTTGTATCCCATCCTGTATCGCTGCTTCAATTTCTGTTCTGTCAAGTTTGAGCGTGTCATCGCTGCATATCCATTGAATAGGTATACGATCCTCATCCAGCAGAATCAAACACCCGGTCTCGGCATTCAACATTTCCAGGGTACCGTGGAGTGCTTCAAATGATACTTCTTCAATGTCCAGATTCTGGTTCAAACGAAGCCCGAAGGTATGGAGCAGATAGAGCGAAGCACATTCCTGGGCCAACTCCTGGCGAATATGCAGCATAGCATGGTGCGTATCGTAACGTTCTTCTTCGAGCGGTCTGGCAACAGCGTTGGCTTCGTGATAGAATGTGTGCTTGCGTGTTTTCATAGTTTCAATGCCATGCTGTCTCGTAGGTTCAGGTCCGTGCGTGAAAGGAGATGGGTCTTGGTACATGTGCTTGCCTCGTTTGCTAGAGCCATGACTTTTAAAATTAAACGATAGGATTCCAGGAATTGGCGTGCCACTTGCCTCCAGATTGTATGCAAATCGTAATCTTGCAACATTGTCCCGTAATGTAGACTTTTTCGAGGGCAAGAACCCTGTTGGGAATCGTAGCCGCGGTTTTTAACCGCGGAATCTGCCCCATGTGACGTTTCTTCCGCGTCTGCAAGCCAGATGTTTTGTCGGAGACAAACGTCACATGAATCGTCTCGACCGTGGCTCCAAGCCGCTGCTACGGTATCTCGCGACCGCTTTGCAAAGCCGTTGACAAAAAAGTCTACCCATGTGAGGGTCTTCTCTCCCCATGGTCGCAGAGAAAATTCAGCGTTACCTGTTTTCTCCTATCTCGAAAATCTAAAAATAGGGTTAAAATAATGAAAAAACCCTGCTTTTTCGTTCTTTTTTAGCCGTATACTCCATATGGAGTACGATATGGCCTAGTTATAGTATAGCAGAAAGCAAGGGGATTGCCTATAGTAAGTTATTCCTGGTATCAAGCAGTACCATTTAGTACTATATGGTGTAGTAATAATTGGATAGTACGATGCTCTCGCAAAAATACGCATGCTACGTCTTTGATTTTTGTGTAATAGTAGTGAATACGTACATTTTCTTTCGTTGCAAAATAGTGCATATGAGTGGGGGCAAGGTGATGCAAAAGGGAGCGTAGACGGTGGACGATAGTTCGTGAACAATCATCGGGCAACTGCCGCAGACATTGACACGTAAATACGCTCCTTTGAGGCGGTCAGAAAGATGCTGTTGGGAAGGTCTGTCCTGTGCTCGCACGCAAAGCTCCCGGCAGGAGATGGCATTTGTGACTGTTTGCGACTATTGCAATACCAAAGGCGTGTGGTACCATGAACACTAGAGATGATTCCCGTTTACTATCCTGATGGAGAAACATATGTATACCTTACCTACACCCCATGCTCGTCTGTTGCTTCTCTTCATGGTGTTTTTTATTCCAGGCTCACTACTGCTGTCTGGTTGCTCCAATACGAAAGCATCTCCCCCTCCCAGGAACGAGGTGTCTTCCGCTGATACTGGCTCCACTTCTGCTGATACAGGAGATGCTGCCGCAGCAGGAGATCAAGAAGCTCTGGTTATCCAGCCCCCCTCCGCCGGCACCAGAATAGAGCCACCGCGCCAAGTGGCTGACTTTACGCTGACCAGTCATGCGCAGCAGCAGGTCAGCTTGAGCGACTTCCGCGGCAAACCCCTCATGCTCTACTTTGGCTACACATTTTGCCCGGACATCTGCCCCACCACCCTGGCCGAATTTGTCCAGGTCAAACGCAAACTCGGCGACCAGGCCGACAACGTCGCCTTTCTCTTCGTCAGCGTGGACGGCGAACGCGACACCCCCGAACGCATCGCCACCTACCTTTCTGCCTTTGACGAAGACTTCATTGGCCTGAGCGGGGAGGAGCAGCAAATCCGCAAAATCGGCGTAGATTATGGCCTCTTCTTTCAGAAGCGCGAAATCGAAGGCACCAGCGCAGACTACCTCATAGACCACACCGCCGCCTCCTTCTTGATAGACCAGCAGGGGCGGCTGCACACCGTCTACGCCTACGGCACGCCGCCAGAAATCATCAGCGAAGACATCCTGATGTTGCTGGGGGAAGGAGAAGCATAGGATGGCCGCGACATTTTCACGCTTTTGTATCGAAGGATTGCACAATAACCGTACAGTAGACATAACCATTGAAGGCAATCGGCTTGTACTGGTTGGTGAGAATGGCACCGGCAAAAGTACGGTGGTCAATTACCTCTATTTCTTCCTGACCATGCAGTGGCATCGTCTGCTTGACTATGAGTTCACAGCACTGACCGCGGTGATAAACGGCGAAACGCTGACGTTTACGCGAGAGGAGATAGAAGAGGCAATTCGGGTATGTTTACCTTCAAGGCGGTTACCGGTATCTGCACGGATACGCATTGAAGAAAACTTGCATCATTCGATAGGGTCAGGCCCTTACGAAGAATTGTTACAGGACGAATATGCACTTCGTATGCTGGCGCGTGAAGTTGGTATTCCTTCTTCAATGCTGAGAGATTACCTCCTCTCTCAGGAGCAAGAAGAACGCACAACGCTATCAGAAAGCATCAAAAAAACCGAAGAAATCATACGACGAGCAAATCTTACCATGCTCTATCTGCCTACCTATCGCAGGATAGAACAGGAACTTGAACCAATTTTGCGGTCAAGGTATCCCGACTTACCTGCTGAATTCAAAGATGCTTTCCGGGGGAATCGTCTAAGAAAAAGACGGTCAAGAAGCCCTGCCGGCTCTATTGAAATGACCGAGTTTGGCATGGATGATGTTCAAGAGGTTTTTGCCCGCAAAATGGGTGAGATTAAAGATATCTTCAGTGATGGACTGAATAAACTGGTTGGCACCTACCTGAGTGATATTATTCGCCGGGATTACCAGCAAGTAGATCCTGCGAAGTTTGCTGAACTGGATGAAACAACCATGAATGCTATTCTGGAGCGCATAGATGAGAGGATTTTATCCAGAGCAGACCAGGACAAACTGCGTGAACTGATCACGCACATACGCGATGGCAGAACAGCAAACAATGGTCAGGATATTCTTGGCGAAGACCGCATTATTGCCCATTTCTGGATGCGGTTGACCGACCTGTACAAAAAACAGCAGGCACAGGAAGCGGACGTGTGGAAATTTGCCGAAGTGTGCAACCAGTATCTCTCAGAGGGCAAGCACATTATCTATGACAATGTCAACTTCAAACTGGGCGTCCATCATCCCGATACCGCGCGTATGTCCGATGAGAGCGAAGAAGATACCGAAACCGGTTCCATTCCGCTGAAAATGCTCTCTTCTGGTGAAAAACAAATTATCTCGCTCTTCTCGCACATCTATCTCTCTGGGAACTCAAACTTCTTTCTCATCATTGACGAGCCGGAGCTTTCGCTCTCGGTTCCCTGGCAACGGCGATTCTTGCCCGATATACTCGATTCCGGCAAATGTCGTGGTCTGGTTGCGGCCACCCACTCACCGTTCATCTTTGACAACGATCTGGACCTGTATGCTCACTCGATAGAAGGGTTTACACATCCGTTCAAGGAGGAAATAATGTATGACCAACAAACTCATCCTGCTCCACGGGCTTGAAGGCAGCAGCCAGGGCTTCAAAGCCCGCCACCTGCGCGAACGCTTCCCGCACATCATCACGCCCGACTTTCACGGCACCCTGCAAGAACGCATGCAGCAACTCGCCCCCATCCTCGGCGACACACCCGGCTGGACCATCATCGGCTCCAGCTTTGGCGGCTTGATGGGCGCACTCTTCCCCTGCCAGCATCCCGACCAGGTCAACCGCCTCATCC
>CAYFVX010000284.1:0-5950 GCA_964346425.1 uncultured Chloroflexaceae bacterium
GCATGGGGGGTATTGTTTTTTCGACGAAGTCGAAAAAACAATACCCCCCCACTAGAATGGAGAGCGTGCGGGAACCAGGTTCCCGCACGCTCCCACAGACAACACCCGTTGAGAGGCGACCCCTATTGTGGTAGCTTTTCCCAGGGAAATGAACCGGGCAGTGCCTTACCCAAAGGCGCAAAGGCCCGTACAGGATGGGAAAGAGACATTCCCATCCCCGAAATTATACGAAAGGATAGCACAATTAGCCCATTTTGCAAAATAGTGGTAAGAACAGAGCCACCGTCCTACCATGTTCGGGTGAATAGTTGAGAAAATTGATGCGATAGAGCGCATTGCAACCGCTCATCACTCATCACTCATCTCTCGTCACTCGTATCACCCCAGGGTGCGGCGAACTTTTTTGCAACTCTGCTGCGGGAAGTGGCTGTGTTTCGGTGCTTTTGCGGCAATGCCGCAAAAGCACCGAAACACAACGTTAGGAAGATTTTACGCGGAAGCGGTCGGAATCGGGCTAAGGTCCTCAGCCTGCACAACAACCAGCGATGGACGAGGTGGGGTAGACCCATCCGGCCACGTGCTCACCGGCTCGTTGTAGGTACCGCCCGCACCAGGGTGCTGGACGTTGAGGAACAGTGCAGTGTCGTCGGGATTGAACTCTGGTCCACAAATCTCACAGCCCTTCACGCCTGAAAGGAACTGGCGCAGATGACCACGTTCTTCGCCTTCCACAGGCACCGCAAAAATACCGTCATTGACTTCCAGTGTCTTTGGCATGCCGTCGGTTGCAATCCAGAGATTGCCCAGCGTGTCGTAGGTCACGTTGTCGGGTGCAGCAATTTTGCTGACGCGTTCTTTCGGATAGCCAGCGAAGTACGTTTCGGTTTCGTCATCCGCCGGGTCGCCACACAGCATGAAGATTTCCCATTGGAAAGAGAGTACCGCATGGTCGTCACCTTCCTCAGTCATCTCAAGAACGTGACCATATTTATTGTCGGCACGTGGATTGGCAGCGTCGGGGCCCGGCGCACCTTCATCCACCCCACGCTTGGTGTTGTTGGTGAGGGCTACATAGATCTTTTTGTTGACCGGATTGGGTTCCATGTCCTCGGGGCGGTCCATCTTGGTTGCACCCAGCGCATCCGCAGCCAGCCTGGTCTTGATCAGCACATCCGCCTGGGACGTAAAGCCATTGTCCTCAGTCAGAGGCCCCTCGCCGAAGACCAGCGGCATCCATTCGCCGCTACCGTCATCGTTGAATTTTGCCACGTAGAGCGTACCCGAGTCGAGAATATCCATGTTGGCAGCGCGGTCATTCGCGTCAAAGGTTCCTTCGGTGATAAACTTGTAGATATACTCAAACCGTTCGTCATCACCGGTGTAGCATACAACGCGACCATCGGGCGCAACGATGAACGTCTGCGCCTCGTGGCGGAAGCGACCAAGCGTGGTGCGCTTCTTGGGAGTGGATGCGGGATCGTAGGGATCAAACTCGACGGGCCAGCCGAAACGGAAAGACTCGTTTGGCTCTTTGCCAATATCGAAGCGGTCATAAAAGTTTTCCCAGGAACGTTCGGAGATGCCTACAGGTAGACCGTATCGCTCATGCACTTCTTTGCGTGGATCATCATCCTCCAGGTTATCCAGGTTGGCGAAATACTGGTGGAAGTTCTCCTCGGCGGTCACAACCGTACCCCACGGGGTCTTGCCTGCCGCACAGTTGTTGAGTGTCCCAAGAACCTTCGTGCCGCTTGAGTCTTCACTGGTTTTCATCCACTCGTGGCCTGCGGCCGGCCCGGTAATTTCCATCTCGGTTGTAGCGGTGAGACGGCGGTTGAAGTCGGAGTCGCGGTTGTAGTCCCACTCATCGCCGCTACGCTCAATCTCAACAATGGAGAGACCATGCGCAGCAAGTTCGATATCTACCTGGTCTTGCGTCGGGTTGCCAAACTCGTACTCAGGGAACATCAATTCCGGGCTGGTGTATTCGTGATTGACGACGATAAGACCTTTGCCCGGCGTGTTGCTGCCCTCTGGCAGGGGCATAAAGCCAGTGAAGTCACAGTTATAGCCAAACTGTTCGCTCTGGGCTTCGGCGGTTTGATTTTCGGGATCGAAGTCCGGTGTCATCGTGTGGAGGGGATCGCCCCATCGCAAGAGCACGGCTGACATGAAGCCTGCCGGTACGGTAATCTCGTCGGTTGTGTCTGGCTCTATTGCCTCAAAAGAAATTTTGCCGGTGGGAGCAGCCTGGGGCTCCGGAGCATCCCCTGTACTCGATTCTGGTGCCTGGGTAGCGGGGACATTGCCAGTACCACTGCTAGATCCACCACAGCCACTCAGAACGGCTGGCACCGCTGCGGCGGTCAGGCCCAGCGTCATGTGCTTCAAAAAATCGCGCCGACTGACACGTCGCTGCAGGACTTCTTCAAACGTTTCACCCTGCCGGGGTGCCACATTGTTCGGGTCGTGCTTGCTGGTACTCATAGATTCTTGGCCTCCTTAAAAACTGTTCGTGACAGTTGCTTCTTCTCTACTTTTCCGCTTTCGATACATACCATCTTCTGATTATACCGTCTTCGATTACCTGTGGGGCAAGCATGGGTGCTGCTCAGAGCGAATGTCGCGGCAAAGTCTCAGCCTGTCGCTTTGTATTCCTATGGCTATTGCGCATGCCCGAGTATGGGGTACACCGAACCGCCATCTCCGGTATGGACACGACATTCAGCCACCCACTATACCCGTGCTTTTCTTAAATATATTTAAGAGAATGTTAAATTTTTGTTAAATATTTCTGGTGAGGGAGAATGGGGAGTGTGAGGGAACCTGGTTCCCTCACAAAAGCAGGTGAGAACTCGTTCTCTGAAAAGACCAGACAACTAGAGATACTTGCCAATGAGTAAGTCTACACGCTCGCGCGTTGCCTGGGGAATGATGCTCCTGTCCGTAATGATAGCATGCTCCATCGCATGGTGCGCCGGGCTATCAAAACCATCACCAATGAGCGGGATAACCTCGCGCACAATATTCTGCGAAAGTTCCACATTCGCATTCAGCACCGCTATCACCGACTCTATCGTGACGGAATCATGGCTCGGATGCCAGCAGTCATAGTCGGTAACCATCGCCATGGTCGCATACGCAATCTCAGCCTCACGTGCCAGTTTCGCCTCTGGCAGTGCCGTCATACCAATCAGATCATGCCCACGACGACGGTTTTCTTCGCTTTCTGCCAGCGTGGAAAACTGCGGCCCCTCCATGCAGACATACGTTCCGCCATCAAAAACAGTAGCCCCGGCCTTTTTCGCAGCCGTCAGCAGTTTCTCACGCAATAGCTGGCAGAAAGGACGATCAAACACGACATGGGTGACGATACCATCACCATAGAAAGTGAACGGTCGAATACCCTTCGTGCGATCAAAAATCTGATCAGGGATAACCACATGGCCGGGCGCATATTCTTCTTTCAGGCTCCCAACTGCACTGATCGAGAGGAGATATTGCACGCCCAATTGCTTAAAGCCATAGATATTGGCGCGGGCAGGCACTTCAGTCGGCATATACCGATGACCGCGACCATGCCGCGGAAGAAATGCAACCCGATGACCGGCGAGCGTTCCAATGACATATGCATCGCTCGGCGACCCATAGGGAGTTTCCAGCGTTACCTCTTCTACATCCTCCAGATCGTTCATTTTATAGAGACCACTGCCACCAATCAAGCCTATCATCGCCTGGGCCATAATCAGTTTGCTCCTTTTTGTATGCTTCAAAAATCATCCAGGTACATCTGTAATGTATATCGTATGGAAGACGTTGAGAGTATAGCGCATAGCACAGGAGAACGCAACATCCCCTACACCTTGACCACAAAGATAGTCATATCATCGTGGAGTTCCGCTTCGCCAGCGAATGCTTCAACCCTGGCATGGATATGCTGCAACATCGCCTGTGCGTTGTTCTGTGGCCCCTGATTGACTGCTTGCTCCAGCCGTTCAAACCCAAACATGTCGTTGTCACGGTCATTCTGCGCTTCAATAATCCCGTCCGTTACCAGAATAAGCATATCGTCAGCCTGGAGTGGGACGATTGCTTCTTGATACCCTTCCTGAGCATTGACTGCAACTCCGAGCGGCAACCCCCCGACATGAACCCATTCCACCATCCCATCTGCACGTTTGATAAGCGGAAAAACACAACCAGCATTGGCAACCCGCAACATATAGTCGCAGGGACGATCACGTTTCGTCGCATCAAGGAAGTCATCCTGAACAAAATAATCTTGCGGGGTAATTTCTGCATAGACCATCGCACAATTCTGGCGCGTGGTCTGCGTGTAGGTTGCAAGTGCCTGATCAAGTGTCTTTAAACACGCAGCGGCTGGCAAATCCTGCGCCACCGTAGAATAAAAAACGCCCAGCGTAATAGCCATAAGCAAGGCGGCTGGCATCCCTTTGCCGGAAACATCCCCAACCATACAGACATATTTCTTCTCTCCGCTCGGGCTGGCATCCGCACAAAACGTTTCATAGGAATAGAGATCTCCCCCCACTTCTTGCGCCGGGATGCAATAGCAGGCCGCATCTATCCCTTGCCAGCTCGGCTTCGTTGCAGGCAGCAGATTTTGCTGTATCCGCTGCGCCATGTGCAACTCATCTTGCAAACGATCATTCAAACGTTTCAGGTTGTGATAGGTCGTCTTGAGTTTTTCTTCTGCCCGCTTACGCTCAGTAATATCCCGCGAAATAGCCTCTATCGCCACATTCCTACGGCCCGTCTCATCTTTAATCAACCGATGATTTTGCTCGATCCAGACATCACCGCCATCTTTGCGAATATAGCGAATAATGATGGGTTCACGGTACGACTCCGGTGATTCCAGAAAAACACCAAACTGCGGTAAACTATCGGGATGGAGCAGTTTCAAATCAAAATCCGGATCAGCATAATACTCTTCCGGTGTATAGCCAAGAATCGAGGTCACAGAAGGACTGATATATTCAAACCCACGCGGATGGACAAACCGATAGCGAAAAATGATATCCTGCGCGTTTTCTGCCAGCAAGCGAAATTGCTCTTCGCTCTTTTTCAACTCATGCCGTGCCCGTTGAATGGACAATTGATTTTCAATGCGTGCCATCACCTCTTCGACTTGAAAAGGTTTGGTAATATAATCTGCCCCACCAACGCGAAACGCCTCGACCTTATTCACCACTTCGTCCAATGCACTGATGAAAATAACCGGAATATCTCTGGTGCTTTCTGCTTGTTTGAGCTGGCGACAAACATCGTAGCCATTCATGTCCGGCATATTGATATCTAGCAAGATGATGTCGGGGAGCTCGGTCTGGATAGATTTGAAGGCCATCGTGCTATTCATCATGGCACGAATAACATACCCCTGATTCTTCAACATGGATGACAGCAAACGCAGATTTTCTGGGGTATCATCAACAATGAGAATGGAGCCTTTGGATGCGGCAGCCATGCGAGATTTCCCTTCTCAATGACAGGTTAATACGGTTCCATGCCCAAAAAGCCAGTGTACTCTTTCGTTCAAACAACAACATGCCCCCCATCTTTCTCGTTACGCAGAAACAACGCAGTTCCGCCCGGCTGTTTTGGCACGATAGAGCGCTGCATCTGCTGCAGCTATCACGCTTTCAGCGGTTGCACCGTGCTGTGGGAGCACCGCAATACCAAACGAAACGGTAATAGCTACTGTCGCATCCGCACCACCCTCGATCTGCAATTGTTCGATACCTGTGCGTAGGGCCTCGGCCCGCTGCCAGGTATCTTCGGTGGTCGCCTCTGGCATGATAAGCAGAAATTCCTCGCCCCCATAGCGGCATGCGACATCATCCCCTCGAACATGCTCCAGCACGAAGGAACTCAACGCCTGCAGCAACACATCGCCGCTGAGAAACTGCAGAGCGTTGCGGGAGACGAC
>CAYFVX010000285.1:0-5943 GCA_964346425.1 uncultured Chloroflexaceae bacterium
ATCCGACTATCACGTGCCACGGGGCGGGTTTGGCAAGGTATGGGAAGAGGATATGGACCTGCGCTATGAAATTGGCTGGGCTATCGAGGCAGAAGAGCGCGAGCAGCGGGCGACAGTGCAGGACTTCCAGCACGGCATCATCATTGAGATCCACGGGCTGGACACCATCTTTGTGTTTGGCGAGGCAGATGAGCCGGCGCAGGCAGCGGTGGTGATGAGTGATGAGTGATGAGTGATGAGTGATGAGTGATGAGCCGCTGCAATGCGCTCTATCGCACCAGTTTTCGCAACTCTTCACCCGACACATAGTATGAACTATATTGTAGCACAGGGAGCGTTAAAGCGTTAAAGCGTGGGAACGTTCCCACGCTTTAACGCTTTAACGCTTTAACGCTCCCACGCTCCCACGCTCCCACGCTTTAACGCTTCAACGCCGACGTATGCTCAACCACCCGCTCCAGCGCGCCGATAAGCTCGCCAATCTGGATAGGCTTACTGATATAATCATCCATGCCCACCTCCATGCAGCGTTCGCGGTCGCCTTCCAGCGCGTGCGCGGTCATAGCAGTGATGCGCGGTTGCCGTTTGTTGGACAGAATGGTGCGGATGTGTCGAGTGGCTTCCAGCCCATCCATTTCCGGCATCTGCACATCCATAAAGACAACGTCATAGCTGCGTTCTTCCAGGGCTTCCAGTACCTCGCGCCCATTATTCGCCAGGTCTGCATGATAGCCCATGCGCTCCAGCAGACGCACGGCAACTTTCTGGTTGACGAGATTATCCTCTGCAATCAGAATAGAGAGCGGATACCGCTTCGCCATATCCGGATCAATTTCGAGTTTCTTGCGCGGCTGCGAAGCAGGAATACCTTCCGCGAAAATTTGCAGTAGCGTCTTGTGCAACACCGCCGGTCTGACTGGCTTGGTCAGGCAAGAGACAAAGGTGATACCCGCTTCCTTAATGGCATCTCTGCCTGGCTCCATCGAGGGCATCAAGATAAGCGGCGGGCCTGGCCTTGCTGCAACCGGGTTGCGTTGGATCCTGGAAGCAAGGGTCAACCCATCCATTTCTGGCATATGCAGATCCAGAATAGCGACATCAAAAAGCGATTGCTCGCCTATCAAGCGCAACGCTTCTGGCCCGGAGGACGCCTCATAGGTTGCCATGCCCCACAACTGCAGTTGCCGTGCCAGCACAAAGCGATTGGTCGCGTTATCGTCTACAATCAGCGCACGTTTGCCGGTCAATTGCGGCTGCGTATGGTGCAGATAAACGTCTGGCTGCTTTTCTGCTGCTTTGACCAGTATCGTAAAAGAGAAGGTAGAACCTTTACCCACTTCACTCTCCACCTTCATTGTGCCACCCATCATCTCCACCAGCCGCCGGCTGATAGCCAAACCCAGGCCGGTACCGCCAAATCTGCGCGTCATCGAAGAATCTGCCTGGCTAAATGAGTGAAACAGTCGGTTCATGCGGTCCTGGGGAATACCAATACCCGTATCGCGCACCGCAATCTTCAATTCACACAACCTGGATTCGTTTGTTTTTTGTGCTCGCTCCTGCTCCTTAGAGCGCGTTTCCTTCTGCCCCTCCTGCTCTCTCAAAGTGGGATGCTTATGCGTCGTAGTGACCTTTAGAGAATCGTCAATGCCTGCGGCAGGTGTCCGCTGTTTGTCCACGGTCGCCGGTCTCTCGTCGCCGCTCACTCTTTCCGCCTCCTGCCCTTCCTGGGAAAGTTCTTCTGCCCCAATACGCCGCGCAGCCACAAATACCGAGACTTCACCACGTTCGGTAAACTTGACCGCATTGTTTAGCAGATTAACCAGGACCTGCCGCAGACGCGCCATATCGCCAATAATATTCGAGACGGTCGGGTCTTCAATGTGATACACCAGGTCGAGTTGTTTCTCCGCAGCCCGTGGCGCAACCATTTCGAGCGATTCTTCAATGCAGATGCGCAGATCAAACGGATATTCTTCCAACTCCATCTTGCCCGCATCAATCTTGGAAAAATCGAGAATGTCGTTGATGATTTCGAGCAACGCATTGCCGCTGGTGCGTATGGTTTCCACAAAATCCTGCTGCTCGTGGGACATCTCGGTGCCAAGCAACAACGTCGTCATGCCAACCACGGCGTTCAAAGGCGTGCGGATTTCGTGGCTCATATTTGCCAGAAACTCCGATTTAGTCCGCGCAGCTTCTTCGGCTGCATCGCGTGCCTGACGCATATACTCTTCGCTCTGCTTGCGCATGGTAATATCCTGGAACGTCACGACGGCACCAGCCAGGTTCCCTTCTTCCAGAATCGGGTTGATCATACATTCCACCGGAAACGAGGTCCCATCCTTACGCCAGAATATCTGGTCGTCTATGCGGCGAGCAACCCCATCCTTGATCGTCTGATTGATCGGGCAAAGCTCACACGGATAGGGAGTACCATCAACATAGGAATGATGCACCATCGCATGGTGGGGTTTGCCCATCAGTTCTTCTTCGGTATAGCCAAGCATTTTCAGCGCAGAGGGATTGACCAGATTCGTGTTTCCCTGTGCATCGAGGCCAAAAATCCCCTCGCCGGCCGTGTTCAAAATGAGTTCGTTATAATAACGCAGGTGCTCTACTTCTTCTGCGGCACAGATACGCTCGTCCAATTCGTTATGCAATGCGTTGGTTTGTTCCGAAACCTGCTGCTCCAGATCATCGGTGTGCAAGATCATCCGCCCGGTTAGCGGACGCAGCAGGTACATCAAGCCAAGCGTGCCAGCGATGAGCAATGCCAGCACCACCGAAACGATAGTCCCGATAGTCTGGTTTGCGTCGGCATAGAGTATTTCCGTCGGTTCCTGGATAACCAGTGCCCAGGGGGCCTCTGCCAGCGGGCTATAGGCAAGTATCTCATGGTCGTTGTCGTGTGGCTCGTAGAGGCTGGCACCCTGTTCAAGTGCCTGTTGCACCAGCGTGGCAATCGTCTGATTGGCACGGGGCAACGTTCCCGGATTTTTTGTTTGCGAATCAAACAATATCCTGGCCTCACCAGCATGTATCGTCCAGAGATGTATCTTGCTGCTCGCGCTCAAACCTGTTTTGTCTTCGACAATGTCTTGCAGCCGGGTAATGTCAAACAGCACCATATCGGTTCCCACATAACCGGACTCGCTCATAATGGGAGCCATGACAAAAAGAAAAACCTCATTGTCAAGATAGATCGGATTGGAAACGACGGTCGTTGTTGTATATTCCCGCGGCACGGGGGGCCAGTTATTGTGTGGCACTGGCATCTCCAGCACCACCACCGGCTCATTATGCTGGTCAAAGCGTACCATCCCGGCAATCTCAGGCACCTGTTTAAGCGCATCTGCCAGTTTGGGCGCACTGAATTCGACCAGTGCTTCGCGGTCTATCTCTCCACGGTTATATGCTTCCAATTCCTGGCGTATTCTGGTACGGCTGGTGATTTGTGCCGCAATGTTTTTGATACGTGCAAGATATTCGTCAATTGCCAGGATACGGTTTTTGACATTCAGCGAGAGGTTCTGTTGCGCATCTTCTTTGAGGTCGGCATAGAAGGGTACAATACTGACCAGTGAAATAATGATGCTAATAACAATGATGCCAAGTGCAGCATAAAGAATAATCGAGCGTTGTAAACGTTTTGCCATTATGTAGCCATTCATGGAAATGTTCCTGTAAGTGTCAAGCAGGATCACCACACGGCGTCGTGTCCATCAGTGATCGAAGAAGGGCAGACGAGAATGTTTAGAAATCTCCTATGGCAATAAAGGTAATCATCATGTGCGGTGTTCTGTGCATGTAAGCATAATAACATATCTGGCAGCATGTGGAGTTATGATACAATAAAGCAACAAACAATACAGAAGGGATCTGGTGTTATGACGATACCTCCTGTTCTCTGGCAACCCACAAGCGAATACGCCACCCGGAGCACACTTACCCGCTATACAAACTGGTTGTCGCAGCATACCAATCACTCATTTGAAGATTATGCCGCATTGTGGCAATGGTCTGTCACAGAGATTGAGCAGTTCTGGGAAACCATCTGGCAGTTCTTTCAGGTGCAGACTTCCACTCCCTATGAGCAGATACTCTCCACGCGCACGATGCCAGGGGCACACTGGTTTCCCGGTGCCAGGCTCAACTTTGCCGAGCATATCTTTCGCAACGCCACACAAGAACACCCTGCAGTGCTTTCGCTTTCAGAAACGCGTCCATTTGCCGAACTCTCCTGGCAAGAATTGCAACAACAGGTTGCTGCAGTTGCAACCGCGTTGCGCCGCAAAGGGCTTGCACCGGGCGACCGGGTGGCAGCATTCGTGCCGAATATCCCAGAAGCTCTGGTTGCATTCCTGGCCTGTGCCAGCATCGGAGCAGTCTGGTCCAGTTGCTCGCCGGACTTTGGCGTGGTCAGCGTTGTAGACCGCTTCAAGCAGATTGAACCCAAAATGCTCTTTGCCATAGACGGCTATACCTATGGAGGTAAAACATTTGACCGCCGCGCCACCATGCTCGAAATTCAGCATGCCCTCCCCTCGTTGCAAACAACGGTTTTAATACCCTACCTGTTCAACGATGCAGAAACCACCATTCCATCCGGCACGGTCTCCTGGGAAGCACTGGTCAACGTTGCCGCGCCACCGCTTGCCTATGAGCAGGTTCCCTTTGACCATCCGCTGTGGGTGCTCTACTCCTCCGGCACCACTGGCCTGCCCAAGCCAATTGTGCAGAGCCACGGCGGTATTTTGCTCGAATTATTCAAGGGGTTGGGACTCCATCTGGATATTCAGGCTGGCGACCGCTTTTTCTGGCAGACGACCACGGGCTGGATGATGTGGAACTTTCTTATCGGTGGCCTCTTGCTCGGCAGCACCATTGTGCTCTATGATGGCAACCCGGTCTATCCCGAACGCTCTATCCTGTGGGATTTTGCTACGTGTAGCCAGATGACTTTTTTTGGCACCAATGCGGCCTATCTTTCTGCCTGTATGAAAGCAGGATTGAAGCCCTCTACGCGCTACGACCTGAGCCGCATCAAAGGCGTGGGTTCAACCGGTTCGCCCCTCGCCCCCGACGGCTTTGACTGGGTCTATGAACACATCAACCCCAACCTCATGCTGGCATCCATCAGTGGTGGGACGGATGTCTGTACCGCGTTTGTTGGCAGTTGCCCCTGGCTGCCCGTCTATCGCGGTGAAATCCAGTGTCGTTGGCTGGGCGCACACGTTGTCGCCCTGGATGAACAGGGCAATGAAGTGACCGATGCAATGGGCGAGCTGGTGGTCAAAGCCCCGATGCCCTCCATGCCCATTTTCTTCTGGAATGACCCGCAGAATGAACGGTATCGCGCCAGCTACTTTCCCATGTACCCTGGCCTGTGGCGGCATGGCGACTGGGTAACAATTACTTCCAGAGGCAGTGTCGTCATTCATGGCCGCTCCGACTCCACCATCAATCGGCAAGGAGTACGCATGGGCACGAGCGAAATCTATCGCGTCGTTGAAGGGCTTCCAGCGGTAACAGATAGTCTGGTGGTAGACATCGTGCTCCCCGATTCCACCGCCTCCATGCCGCTGTTTGTCGTCCTGGCAGCCGGTGTTGCGTTGACGGATGATCTCATCGCTACCATAAAACATGCCATCCGCACCGCCCTCTCGCCACGCCATGTCCCCGACCAGATTTTTGCCCTGGAAGACGTGCCCTATACGCTCAGCGGCAAAAAAATGGAAGTTCCTATCAGGCGTATCCTGATGGGCGAAACAGTTGCCCAGGTTGCCAACCCGGACTCCATGCGCAACCCGCAGGCCCTGGATTTCTTTGTGCAATTGGCAGCCCAACTGCGAGGGAAGCATGGATAAAAGAACCGCCGACGCGATAAAGGTAGCACCACGAAACATCGTGGACGGGATGTTCCCGTGGGGTGTGTGCGTT
>CAYFVX010000286.1:0-3320 GCA_964346425.1 uncultured Chloroflexaceae bacterium
TGGGTAGTGGGACTCGACGGGATTCTGCCCGCTGCAAGCTCCGCACTTTATTTGAAATTTGTAGGGCGCAAAAGCGCAAAGGACCGTGCAGCAGTTGGCACGGAAATTGCAGGGGTTGCTTGCAGCAAGCAAACGTATCCATGAGGTGCGGAGCATGTGATAGTGGAAAACGTGAGGAAAATAATGCCGCGAATAGACTGGACGTATAATAACGCAGAACAGGTGTGGGAAGGTCAGGCAGAACGTTATAATCTGCACGTGACGATTGATCCCAATGTGGAGCATGTTGTCTATCTGGCTTCGATTGAGCCGGCAGATGGTTCTGTGCCCCGTGCTTTTGCGCCGCAGGCTTTTGAAACTGTGGATGAAGCGAAAGAATGGTGTGAGCAGGAAGTGCGCAACCGCACAACTGGTGAGCAGCAGGGTGATGTATCTATCGGGATGTCGCGTGTTTGATACGACACGACCTTTGCAGATTTCCCGACTTCAACCGCCAGGAACGCCAGGAACGCCAAGAGATGCCTTTCCACAAATGGCAAATGCTGGTATGATCAGGAGGAATGCTCGTTGTTTGCGACATCCACCACCTATGGTGAGAGCGGCGTTGAAAGCAAACGTGCATTGGGAAAGGGTCTGTGCATGAGGAGAAAGGAAAGAAAAAATGGCGAGAATGGGAGAGGTGACGATACGAGAGCGGTTTGCCCACCAGCTTGATAATTTGCGGGAAGATGTGCTTCGCATGGGGAATCTCGTTTCTTATGCTTTGAACACCGCTTTGAAGAGTATGGAGACCTGGGATGTGGCGATGGCGCAGCACGTTATTGACGATGATGCGAATGTGGACACGGCACAGCACGAGTTGCAGGAGCGGGCGATTACACTTATTGCGACGCAGCAACCGGTTGCCAGCGATTTGCGCTTGATTGGCTCGGTGTTTGCCATTGCGACCGAATTGGAGCGCATCGGCGATTATGCCGTGCATGTGGCACGGCCGGTGGTGCGGCTCAGTGGTCGCCGGGATGAGATTTCGCTGATCATTCCTGACGGTTTCCAGGAAATGGCTGATCTGGCGCATAAGATGCTCACGATGAGCCTGGATGCATTTCTGCAGCAGAGTAGCGAACTGGCCCGGGAGGTGGGAACGTATGATGAACGGGTAGACGAATTGGAAGACCAGGTTCGTGCTCAGTTGATTGAACAGACCAGGAATGCACCGGACCAGATGGAAGCGTACCTTGAGGTGCTGGATGTGGTGCATACGCTGGAGCGCGTGGCGGACCGCACAACGAATATTGCGGAACGGGTGATTTATCTGGAAAAGAGTACAATTGAAGAGTTGAATTAACTTCCAGGATGTTGTGCAAGGATGTGTCATTGTGCTTGTGGGTCGCGTCCTGCTGCTATGATGGTTTTTTTCGCTTGACGTGGGGTATGGAAGCGGTAACGTTGCCATACCCCACAACGAACCTATTTTCTCCGTGACTTTCATTCCTCAAATTTTTTCTCCTGTCGTGTTTTCGTAATGTTTTTCCTTAGCTCCTTGTGATCATTCTCTTGATGGGCGTTCTTTCACGTTTCCGGATGGTTTTGGGGAGATGGCTGGTCAGTCACATAAGATGTTTGGGGTCATCCTGGATGCGTTTCGCCAGCAGAGAAACGATCTGCTGCATGAACTGGCGATACGTAATGACCATGTACAGTATCTTGAACAGCAGGTTCGTGCAGAGCTGATTGAGCAGGCAAAGCAGACCCCCTCTCAACTTGACGTCTACATCGAGGTGCTGGATGTGGTACACACATTGGAGCGGGTAGCCGAACGCACAATCAATATTGCGCAACGTGTGGGGCCTGTGTGGGGAGTGCAAGAGGACATAATCCCCTTGCACTCAGGTTCTGGAAGAGAACGTTCAGAGCTTGCGGTGAACCTCCTGTTCCGAAAATAAGCATCAATCCCATCAACCGATCGCCGCCTCCATTGCGACTTTGCGGGCGCGTTGATAGCGTTCGTTGACCTGGTTCCAGTCTACGACGTTCCACCAGGCGTCAATGTAGTCGGCGCGGCGGTTCTGGTATTTCAGATAGTAGGCATGTTCCCAGACATCCAGTCCCATCAATGGGACATATCCCTGCGAAATCGGGCTGTCCTGGTTGGGGGTGCTCATAATAACCAGATTGTTCTGGTCGTCCAGCACCAGCCATGCCCAGCCGCTCCCAAAGCGGCCGGTTGCGGTTGCTTTGAATTGTTGCTGGAAGGCGTCGAAACTCTTGAAGGTTTCGTTGATGGCCTGGTCTATATCGCCGGTTGGCGTGCCGCCACCCTTTGGACTCATAATCTGCCAGAAGAGCGAGTGGTTGGCATGCCCGCCGCCATTGTTGCGTACTGCTGTGCGGATGTTTTCCGGGATGAGGTCAAGCGTACCCATCAGTTCTTCGACGGTCTGTTTTGCCAGGTCGGGATAGCCTTCCAGGGCTTTGTTCAGTTTGGTGACATAGCCGTTGTGGTGTTTGTTGTGGTGGATGTCCATGGTCTGCTGGTCAATATGTGGTTCTAGCGCGTCGTATGCATAGGGCAATGGTGGCAGTTCAAACATACTATTTCCTCCTTACATTCCAACAATAACGTTTTCTGTTCTAAGCAGACGTGGTATCAACTGACGTGTGCGCGGAGCATCCATGCCGTTTTCTCATGCTGCTGCAAGAGTTCGGTCAGGAAATCGGTCGTGCCAACGTCGTTGTAGGTCTGCTCACATGTTGTTATGCCTTCACGCAGGTAGCGAATGCAGGCTTCGTGGTCGGTGAGCAGGTTGGATATCATCGTCTGGGCATCCGGGTAGGTGCCAGGATGCTCTTTGAGTGTTGCACGGTCTACATATTCTTTCATTGTTGAGAGTGGGTAGTGACCGAGCATACGTATACGTTCTGCTACCTCATCAATAGCTTCTTCCAACTGATCGTACTGCTCTTCAAACATATCATGGAATGTTTGAAAATGTATCCCCGTGACGTTCCAGTGATAGTTCCTTGTTTTGATATACAACACGGTGATATCGGCAAGGACCTGGTTCAGTACATCACTTGATCCCTGACGCTGTTGATCGTTCATGCCGATGTCGGTTGCGGTTGTTGTCTGGACACTCATACCTACCTCCTTCAATCATGTTCTGATTTGATTACGTGAAGCATGGGGAGAGTCTCGTTTGCTCTCCCTGTATGTATTATAATGCAAGTTGTGTGCCAGGTTTTCGGGTTCAGGTTTTCGGGTTCAGGGTTCAGGTTTTCGGGTTCAGGGTTCAGGTTTTCGGGTTCAGGGTTCAGGTTTT
>CAYFVX010000286.1:3420-3502 GCA_964346425.1 uncultured Chloroflexaceae bacterium
CTCCAAGAAGGTGGTATCATGGCTCCGGTCCACGGTCTGCCGTCCACGGTCTGCCGTCCACGGTCTGCCGTCCACGGTCTGC
>CAYFVX010000286.1:3602-5938 GCA_964346425.1 uncultured Chloroflexaceae bacterium
ACGGTCTGCCGTCCACGGTCTGCCGTCCACGGTCTGCCGTCCACGGTCTGCCGTCTATCATCAATTGGTACTATGATAAGGAGAAACAGAAGGTTATGAATAGTATTGACCGCCTTTGCTTGCCGGCTTTCCGCAAAATCAGCAGGTTTCCAGGTTGCCGGTTGTTGCTTGTTGGAGTGCTCTTGCTCGCTACGCTGGTCTCGTTGCTGGCTGTGCCGCCGGCCACGCATGGGCAGCAGGCGATTGGCAAGGAGGCGTTTCGGCGTGTCTGGGATCGCCAGGATGGGCCGGTGGCGGATGGTATTGCCACGGACCGTTCCTGGACGTGGGGGCCTGCGCCAATCAGCGCGGTGTTGAGCGAACCAATGCAGGAAAGTCCAGGTGGTATGCGTGAGGTGCAGTATTTCGATAAGAGTCGCATGGAGATTAACGACCCGACGGCGGATGAGAACACGCTCTGGTATGTGACGAACGGGTTGTTGCCGATTGAGCTGATGACTGGCCGTATTCAGGTGGGCTTTGATCGTTTTGAGGTAAGTACGCCAGCCCGTATTTCGGCGATAGGTGACCCTGGGACCTATCCTACCTATGCAGATATGGCGCAGTATTATGAAAATCCTGGTTCGGGAGATGCGGCAGACCTGGGGCAGCCAGTGACGCAGCTCTGCCAGCCGGATGGTTCGATGGGTGTGCTGGATACGTTTGTGCATGATCCTGCTACCGTGCTGAGGCCGGGTGACAATGGGCATGCGGTGCCGCAGGGGTTTCTCGATTTTCAGCGTAGCTCTGGCGTGATCTATCGCGGGGGGCAGGCGGTGCAGGCGCAGGTCTACGAGCCAGATTTTGTGTTTGGCAAGCCGGTGACGCCAGCCTGCTGGGTTGCCTCACGTGTGGGCGGTAATGAGCAGATGGTGCTGTTCCAGGTGTTTGAGCGGCGCGTGTTGACGTATAACCCGGCCAATTCACCGGCTTTTCGCGTGGAAATGGGCAATGTAGGACAGCATTTCTATCGCTGGCGGTATGAGGGGGGAGCAGATGAGCCGATAGGCAGCGGTGCCACGCCGACCCGTTCGGCCGCAACCGCAACGCCACTGTCGGATGAGGCAACAACCGCGACGCCAACCGATACGCCAACCGCGGATGAGGCTGCAACTGCGACGCCAACTGATACGCCAACACCAACGCCCGTGCCAACCGATGCCCCTACTGCTACGCCTGCGCCATCTCCCACTGCAACGAGCAGTGCGCCCCCGCCATCTTCGGGTAGCTCTTCCGGCTTTTTTGGTATGAATACCTATATTACGGGCCAGGAGCGCATTAAGAATGATGGTCCGGAGGGTGTCAATACGCTGGTACGGCTTGGGCGCGAGGCCGGTGTGCAGTGGGCCCGCGAGGAGCTAAGCTGGGCAAATATGGAGGGTGCGAAGAAGGGTGTCTGGGCATGGGGGCATTATGATGAGCATTTGCTCAAGCTTTCGGAGGCTGGCTATGAGATTATGGGGGTGTTGATGACAACGCCTGGCTGGGCACGGGTGGGGGATTGTGCCAGTCGCGAGGGGGTAACGGCAGATTACTGGTGTCCGCCAGCCAGTGCGCAGGATTTTGCCGATTTTACCGCCGCGATCGTAGAACGCTACGATGGGGATGGCGTGGATGATGCGCCTGGCTCGCCACGCGTGGCTGCCTGGCAAATCTGGAATGAGCCAAGCACCCCGGATACCTGGCCGGGCACGCCAGCCGAGTATGGGGCAATACTGGTGGCGGGGTATAACGCAGCAAAAGCAGCGGACCCGAGTGCGGTGGTGGCGACGGGAGGCTTCTATCTGTATGATGGCATGGGAACCGACCCGAATGATGGATTGCCTTTTTTGAATGAGGCTATCGCTGCTGTGCCGGAGGCGGTCAATGCGTTTGATGCGCTGGCTATCCATCCCTATATGCCGACCTCTGCGCCGGATGCGCCGGTAATTTTTGCCACGATTACGCTGTGGGGACGGATTACGACGGCGCAAAACTGGTTACAGGAGCATGCGGTTGGTGGGGTGGTGCGTCCGCTCTGGATTAGTGAAGTCGGCTGGTCTACCTGCACGGAGGGGGATGCGGGTTGTTTTGCGGATGTTGCCATGACGGAGCAGCAGCAGGCGGATTATCTGGTCCGGACGTATGTGCTGGCATTGGCAAAGGGGGTCGAGCACGTCAATTATTTCCAACTGGAAGATAAGTTTGATGGGGCGACCGGGCGTTTCTGGGCGCAGGCGAGTGTGCTGGGTGAAGGTTCGGATTATCGTCAGAAGCCGGCCTATACTGCTTATCGGGTGTTGAGTACCCACTTGAGC
>CAYFVX010000287.1:0-5933 GCA_964346425.1 uncultured Chloroflexaceae bacterium
GCAGCGGCTTTGAGCCGCTGGATCTCCCGCCAGGAGATGCTTCCACCGGGCAGCAGCCGGGCGGGTTTTGCCGCAAAAGAAACGGAGAGACGGGGAGATTCCGCGGTTCAAAACCGCGGCTACGATTCCCAACGGGGTTCTTGCCACCGAAAAAGTCTCCACATGTGAGAGGGGAGCGTGAGGGGACACAAGTCTCCTCGCAACCCCACGGTAAAATCCCGTCCACGATGTTTCGTGGTGCAACCCGCTTTCGTGGGTGTGTGGCGGTACGCCGCAAACGATTTTTCTGGCACTTGCAACGTCTTCTGTCGTTCGACAGAAGACGTTGCAAGTGCCAGGGTTTGACAAATTCTTCACCCCATAGTATATTCTATCATAAGGTAGACTATTTTGAAGAGTAACTATGAGCTTCTATTTCGCGTGAGAAATGCCTTGAAACCTGCTTCAATGAGCGAAGCAAGCGCAAGGTCTTCTCCGTTTTTACCTCATTCGGTGTCTTTCGAGTGATTTAGCTACACACCTCTCTCGCAATGGTGCGAAAAGAATAGCAAAGTTTCTACCTCACGCAAAAGTGCTCGGCTCATATCGTGGCGTGTTCTCTCTTCCTGGAGCCTTGCCCCTGGTTATGCTTTGCATACCTTGATGTATCTGCTACTGCTTTCAGTTGCGCGATGCGGTTTCGTGCCCATTTCCGCCGCAGAAAAGCAGGAATATGTATTTTTGCCATTCCTATGAGTTGTTGTGGTTTCTTCTAGTTTCGTTTGATAAGGTGATAAATATGCACAAACCCACATCCGACATGTCATATGCCCCCCTCTATGATCCACAGTATGAGCGCGATAATTGTGGCATCGGCTTCGTTGCTCGTATCAATGGACGTCCCGGGCATGACATTCTGAACATGGCTATCATTGCACTGGGCAACCAGGCCCACCGTGGTGCCGTAGCTGCCGATGCCAATACCGGCGATGGGGCTGGCGTATTGACCCAGATTCCCCGTGCTCTTTTCCTACGTGAACTCGAACGGCAGGGCGTGCTGACGGAAGCGGATAAGCTGGCCGTTGGCATGCTCTTCCTGCCGCGTGATAATGCGGATGCAGAAACCAGTAGCCGCATTATCACCCAGACGCTCCATCATCGGGGTCTCACGGTGCTCGGCTGGCGCGAGGTGCCTACCAATGACCGGGTGCTTGGACAACGTGCCAAAGACACCAGACCGCGCATTCGGCAAGTTATCATTGGGCGGCCCGATGAGCTTGGCGAGGCCAACTTTGAACGCACCTTGCTGCTGGCACGCAAGGAAATGGAAGCGACCTTCCGCGCCCGCAATCTGCAGGTCTATATTCCCTCCATGTCGAGCCGCACGATTGTCTATAAAGGGTTGCTGGTTGGCACCCACCTCGGCTGCTTCTATCTTGACCTGCGCGATCCTACCTATGAAACAGCCATCGCTGTCTACCATCAACGCTACTCAACCAACACCTTCCCGACCTGGGAACGGGCGCAGCCATTCCGCATGGTTTCGCACAACGGTGAGATCAACACGCTGCAAGGCAATATCAACTGGACCCGCGCCCGCCAGAGCAAGTTGCATTTCCCGGAAGTTCCCGGCAAAAAAGATGGCACGATCAACACTATTACCTCCGTTATTGAGGAACATGGCAGCGATTCCGCGATGTTTGACAATGCGCTGGAAGTGCTGGTGCAGGGGGGACGCGATGTGCGCCACGCTGTCGCGATGATGGCCCCCGAAGCATGGGAAAAGGTCTCTGATATGGAGCCTTCGCTGCGTGCCTTCTACCAGTATCACGCCTGCCTGGAGGAGCCGTGGGATGGACCGGCTGCTCTGACATTCTCCGATGGAGCTATCGTTGGGACCTCGTTGGACCGCAATGGTTTGCGCCCCGCTCGCTACTGCATCACGGATGACGGACTGGTGGTCAGTGGCAGCGAAGCCGGCGTTGTCCCGCTGGATGATTCGCGCATTGTGCGCAAAGGACGGCTCGGGCCGGGGCAAATGATTACGGTAGATACGCGCAACGGGCACTTCTATTCCAATGAAGAAGTGAAACAGATGCTTGCTGCCCGCAAGCCCTATGCGCAATGGGTCAGCCAGCATCTCAAAACAATGGAAACCTTGCCAAAAGATGAGCATGGATTGGCAAATGAAGATGGGCAACGCGATGGCGATGAGAGTCACCAGTATGCAGAGGATGGGCATATTCCACCGATGCAAGACGGTCACCCTGCACCCAGAGCCGGCGAAATCTCCTCCGTTGCCGAGCAGGTGGCATCGGTTGCCGGGCAGGTCGCATCAATGGCTGGCAATGTTGCGGATGGTTCCAACGACAAAGATGCAAGTGGCGTTGCCGGTCGAGCAGCCTCAATTGCAGGCCAGGCCGCATCCGTGGCAAACCAGGCATCTGCGGTTGACGCACCGCGTGCCCCACTCATCAATCTGGCAACCCGCCAGATGGCATTCGGCTATACCAATGAAGAAATATCGGTCATCCTCAAGCCTATGCTGCGCGATGCCCGCGAACCGGTTGGCTCGATGGGCGATGATACGCCGCTGGCCGTGCTGTCAAACCTTGAATTGGGGCGTCCGCTGTTTCAATATTTCAAGCAGCGGTTTGCGGAAGTGACCAACCCGCCCATAGACCCACTGCGCGAAGGCATTGTGATGTCGCTCAGCGTGCGTCTGGGAGCGCGGCTGGACGTGCTGGAAGAAACACCGGAGCACGCTCACCTGTTGCAACTCGAATCGCCCATCCTGACGGATGAACGGCTTGCGGCTATCCGCGCCAACACCGACCCACGCCTGCGCACCGTAACCCTCAATGCCGTGATGCCAGTGGCGAAAGGTGGCACCAATATTCGCGGTGAGATGGAACTGCGACAGGCAGTCGAACGGCTGTGCAATGAGGCGGAGAAGGCAGCCTATCACGGGGCTACGCTGCTGATTATCAGCGACCGCAACGTGGATGCCAACTGCGCCCCCATCCCATCGCTGCTCGCGGTGGGTGCTGTGCATCACCACCTTATACGCACCGAATGGCGTGGTCGCGTCAGTTTGCTGGTGGAAAGCGGTGACCCGCGTGAAGTCCACGACATGGCCTGTCTGATTGGCTATGGGGCCAAGGCGATTAACCCCTATCTGGCAATGGCAACCGTGCACGGGCTGGCGGATGAACGTATGCAACTGACCCCGCAAGAAGCCGAGCAGAATTATATCCAGGCTCTCGAAAAAGGGATACTCAAGATTATGTCGAAAATGGGTATCTCGCCGCTGGAAAGCTACTGTGGGGCGCAAATATTTGAAGCCATCGGGTTGAACAAGACCCTGGTAGACCTGTGCTTTTCGGGGACGAAATCCCGCCTGGGCGGTATCGGCTTTGAAAAAATTGCCCGTGATGTGCTGGCACGGCACCGCGCAGCCTTCTCGCCTGTTGATGACCAGAAGAAAAATGGTGTCTCTTTGCCGCATCCCGGTTTCTACAAGTTTAAGAAGGATGGCGAGTATCATTCTTATGGTCCCAGCGTTGTCCGCGCTTTGCATGATGCGGTGATGCCCAAAGAAGGTACAAATGGCGATATTCACGCTGGTCTGGATGCCGAGGGCAATGTCTCGATGACCGGCTACCTGCGCTACCACGTGTTTGCCGATATGGTCAACAACCGCCCACCATCTGAAATTCGTGACCTGCTCGATTTTGTGCCCACCGGTTCGCCCATCCAGTTGGATGAGGTTGAGCCGATTGAAGACATCCTGTGCCGCTTCAGCACAGCCGCCATGAGCCACGGTGCGATGAGTAGCGAATCGCACGAGACCCTCTCTATCGCTATGAATCGTCTGGGCGGTATGGGTAACAGTGGCGAAGGGGGGGAAGCGATTGAGCGGTATAATACCGAACGCAATAGCCGCATCAAGCAGGTTGCCTCTGGTCGGTTTGGCGTGACTCCCACCTACCTGATGAGTGCGGACGAAATTCAGATCAAGATGGCACAGGGGAGCAAACCAGGCGAGGGGGGACATCTCCCCGGCCACAAGGTCAGTGCGGAGATTGCTCGCATCCGCCATACAACGCCCGGTGTTCCCTTAATCAGCCCACCTCCGCATCACGATATTTACAGCATTGAAGACCTGGCGCAGCTTATCTATGACCTCAAGCGCACCAATCCGGGCGCGTGTGTTTCGGTCAAGCTGGTATCGCTGAGCGGCGTCGGGACGGTTGCGGCTGGCGTTGCCAAAGGCTATGCGGATGGCATCTTAATTAGCGGCAGCACCGGTGGTACCGGTGCCTCCCCCTTGAGCAGTATCAAGCACGCCGGCATGCCCTGGGAAATCGGGTTGGCCGAAACGCAGCAAACGTTGATGCTCAATGGGCTACGAGGACGTGTGCGTCTGCGCGTAGATGGTGGCTTCCAGACCGGCCGTGATGTGCTGGTGGCTGCCATGCTCGGCGCAGATGATTTCTCATTCGGGACGATTGCAATGATAGCCGAAGGATGCCGTATGGCACGCGTCTGCCACAACAACACCTGCCCGGTGGGTATTGCGACGCAGCGGCTTGACCTGCGAGCCAAGTTCCCCGGCCAGCCGGAGATGGTGATGGCTTTCTTCCGCTACCTGGCGCACGAAATCCGCGAACTGCTGGCCTCGCTGGGTCTCCGCTCGCTGGATGAAGCCATCGGGCGCACCGACCTGCTGGTGCAGAAACATACTGACCTGCCCAATGCCGACAACCTGGACCTGACACCCATTCTGGCCGTGTGCAGGGAGAGCGATACCACCGAAATGCACCACAACGGGAAGCGCAACCTGCTGCCACCCGAAGATGCGCTGGGCGACCGCATTCTGCACGACTCGCGCTACGCGCTTTCTGGCCGTGGCCCCATCGAGTTGAATTACGGCATCAACAACAGCGACCGCACGGTTGGCGCACGGCTCTCTGGCGCGATTAGCCAGATGTATGGCGAGAAGGGACTATCAACAGATACCGTCAATGTCACACTACGTGGCAGTTCCGGGCAAAGTTTTGGTGCGTTCCTTGCGCCCGGTGTTAAACTGACGCTGGTGGGTGCGGCAAACGACTATGTGGGCAAGGGTATGGCTGGTGGCAAGATTGTCATTCGGCCCGGTGAATACGCGCGTTCTTTCGTCTGGCACGAGAATGTCATTGCTGGCAATACCCTCCTGTATGGTGCGACGGGTGGCGAGTTGTACATCGCCGGGCGCGTCGGCGAACGCTTCGCCGTGCGCAATAGTGGTGCTACTTCAGTCGTCGAAGGCGTGGGCGACCACGGCTGCGAGTATATGACTGGCGGTATGGTGGTTATCCTCGGTCCCACGGGCTACAATTTTGGGGCTGGTATGACCGGCGGGGTGGCGTATGTGCTGGATGAGGAAGAAAAACTCTCGATACGGTACAACCGCGAGCTTATTCAGCTTGACCGCCTCAATTCCCATGATGAAGTGGAAGTTCAGAAACTCGTGCGCCAGCACAAAGACCTGACGAATAGCCCGCATGCTGCGCATATTCTGGAGCACTGGACGCGCTATCGTGGCATGTTCTGGCGGGTGATGCCCAAAGAGATGGCAGCGAAAATTGAGGCTTCTATCGAAGGGCAGGAGGAAGCCACGCCCAAAGCCATCCATCCATCCGAGCAGCAACCAAAGGAAAGCGAGATGGTTGGTCGGTAGATTGTACGAGTTTGCGAGGGGACTTCGTCCCCTCGCGCTCCCCGCGGGGTGCCCCCCGCCGAGCCCTTGCCCCATACGCATGAAGCTAACGCTTATTTCCCATTGGGGCACAGCCCTCAACAGGTTTCACCTGTTTTGTGTGCTGCTTGCGCACGGTAAAGAATACACGCAACTGCGTGCCACAGCTTTGGCGTGGGGTTTATTGTTTTTTCGACTTTGTCGAAAAAAC